>CAZTAW010000190.1:0-6553 GCA_964611705.1 uncultured Bacteroidales bacterium | reverse complement strand
TTTTGAAAAAATGAAGGAAACCATGATTAGCCTGATGCAAAAGATTTTAAAAATGCAGGGTGATGGTAATTACGAAGCTGCCAAAGCCTGGATTGAAAAAGATGGAAAGATCAAAGAAGGTTTCCAAAAAGATCTTAATAGGATCAACGATGCTAACATACCGGTTGATATTGTTTTCAAACAGGGTCCGGATGTTGTTGGCTTGAAATAAGACAAAAGTTGTTCAATACCGGACAAGTAACTGTTTTGTAAGTGAACACAATTTATTGAAAACTTGTAAGTTTGTATATTGAAAAATCCTGTATGTCAGTGAAATGCTTCATTTGGCATGGTTTATGGGATTTTGCAACGGAAAAATCTTTTAATAACTTGCCTGTACAGGCATCAAAAAAAACAAATTACAGATGAAAAAACTATTGTTGTTATTATTTGTTGCAGTTTCATTTAACCTGAGCGCACGCAGCCTTGCAACACCTGACGAAGGTTTATGGTTGCCCGTACTTATTGAGCGCCTGAATTATGTGGATATGGAAGAAATGGGATTGCAGTTGACTCCTGAGGAACTATACAGTATCAACAACTCAAGCATTAAAGATGCAATCGTTGGCCTCAGCTCAAAGGGACCTGCTGGCGGATTTTTCTGTTCGGGAGGTATGGTTTCGGATAAAGGTTTGTTGTTTACAAATCACCATTGTGGTTACAATGCCATCAATAAACTGAGCACACCCGAAAACAACTATTTGCAGGATGGATTTTGGGCTTACAGTATGGATGAAGAACTGCACGCCGAGGATTTGAAGGTTTCATTCCTGATAAGTGCTGCCGATGTTACCGACAGCATTCTTCCTTTCCTTTCCGATACATTAACAGAAGGAGCTCGTGCAGCAAAAGTCCAGGAAATATCACAACGTTTGGAAAATGCAAATTCGGAAGACGGAAAATATGATGTTACCGTGAAGAGCTTTTTTGGTGGTAAAGAATATTATTTATTTGTTTATGAAACCTATCCTGACGTTCGCTTTGTTGGCGCTCCTCCTTCATCCATTGGTAAATTCGGAGGGGATACCGACAACTGGGAATGGCCAAGACATACAGGCGACTTTTCGATCTTCAGGGTTTACACGGCACCTGACGGTTCACCGGCAGAATATTCGGAAGAAAATGTTCCCATGAAACCCAAACATCATCTTCCGGTTACACTCGATGGTATTGAAGATGGCGAGTTTTCAATGATCTGGGGATATCCCGGAGGTACCGACAGATATATGACCTCCTATGGCATTGAGTACAATCTTGATGTTTTTAATCCCGCCATTATCAATATATTCGGAACAAAACTCGAGGTATGGAAAAGAAACATGGACATGGATCCGAAAGTTAAGCTGGACCTGGCCTCAGATTATGCCAGCGCTGCCAATACCTGGAAATATTTTATCGGACAGACAAAAGGTTTGAAAAACCTGAATGTTTATGCAAGAAAGAAAGAGCTGGAAGAAAAGTTCATGGAATGGGTGGAAGCAGATCCTGAAAGACAGGAAAAATACGGCAATGCCCTTAATCTGATAAAAGAAGGTTACCAAACACAAAAACAATATGCCAAACCGTTGTTCTATGCATTACTTGCGGGGCTTAACGGGCCGCAAATCAACACGGCTGCCACCCGGTTGAACCCCCTCTACAAACTGATGAGCAACAAGGAAGAAAGAGAGATGAATGAAGCTGCCATTAATGAAACAGCCAAAAAGCTGCTCGACAATGCCGATGACTTTTACAAAGACTATAACCTCCCTGTGGATATGGATGTTTACCGGACTATGCTCAAACTTTATATGGCAAATATACCTAGCGACATGTGGCCTGATTATCTGAAAGAAATGATGAAAAAATTCAAGGGCGATGTTGATCAGTTTGTTGCATGGGCATTCGAGAAATCAGTTTTACCGACAAAGAAAAAAGCAGTTGCGTTTTTGGAAAATCCCAAATTCAAAGAAATTGAAAATGACCCCATCTTAATGCTTAGAAACGGATTTCTTGAACAGATGCAGCAATACGGTATGCTTTATAACCAGTCAAACTCAAATATTAGTAAAGGCGACAGACTGTTCATTGCGGGTTTGAGAGAAATGTATCCGGATAAGGTTTTCTATCCTGATGCCAATTCAACTATGCGTATTACTTACGGAACTGTTCAAAGTTATTTTCCTGCTGACGGTATTCAATATATGTATTATACAACCCTTGCAGGTGTGATGGAAAAAGAAGACCCGACAAATGACGAATTCATTGTTCCCGAAAAGCTCAAAGAATTATACAAAAAGAAAGATTACGGTCAGTACGGACAGAATGGTAAAATGACAACCTGTTTCCTGACAACCCACGATATTACAGGCGGTAGCTCAGGAAGTTCGGTGATGAACGGAAAAGGTGAAATGATAGGCATTGCTTTTGATGGAAACTGGGAAGCCATGAGCGGCGATATTGCTTTTGAAACGGAATTGCAACGCTGTATCAATGTTGATATTCGCTATGTATTGTTTATTATCGACAAATTTGCAGGCGCTAAAAATCTTATTGATGAATTAACGATACATCAATCAAAACATAAAAAAGAACATATGAGCGGATTGCAGAAAGATATCATGAAAGAATAGGTTAAATAATATAATCTTGTAAAAAGGATGCTTTTGTCAAGGGGCATCCTTTTTTTATAAAACGAAAAAGACTATTTATTTTTAAGTATAAATCGGTGACTATCATAAGAGAAACAATAACAAGTAACAGTCATAATTATCCCAATTATCGGCACAGCAAAAATATTAAGTTATGTTATTAAAAATATTTGTTTATATTTACAGTCACAAACTATAATTCCCCTCCCGGGCCATAAAAGTTTCCCGCTGACAGAAACTTTTGCCCGCAGGTGCAATTTAGAAACCGGCATCTGAAAACGATGTGAAAATGGTAAGCATCGGTCAGGCATCCCGAAAGCCTGAGCAAAAGAATGAATGCATTGGCTAAAGTATATACATGTGCATGAGGTGTATGATGTATTTTGGCAGCCTTTCAGGAAGTTGCAATGCATTTGCAAACAGGAAAAATTTGTCCTTGGGACAATGGCTCCAGGGGGACAAAACATAATAAATCTATTGTTTAATTTAATTTTTAAACCTATGATTACATACAAATCAGTACAAAGGACCGAGCCCGGTGTTGTGGGCGGCGGTACCAAAAATGATTTCAGTATGTATTTCACAAAAGTGAAACAGATACCCACCACAAAATATTTTTATGATCCATACGATGCATTCTGGAGATATCAGATTAACGGAACTCAAAACTGGATGTGGCATTTGGAAAAAACTGAGGCAGATGATGCATGGGATATAAGCAGAAGTACCAACAAAATAAAAATAGCTGTCATCGATGTAGGAATAGATATATACCATCCAGATCTTTTAGAAAAAATAAATCCACCATATAATCCTTATTCATTGTACTATTTTGATAGTGTTCCTCCAAATCAAAATTCTCATGGTACAGGTGTATCAAGTTTTGCTGCTGCTGCAACAGGAACAGAACAAACCCAATCAGGAGGAGACCTGTTATCTATGGGTTTTGATTCCGAATTATACTGTTTCAATTCTTCAGTAATTAATAATATGGTATTTGCATTATATTCTTCTACAGTTCTTGATGCAGATGTGCTTACAATTAGCTGGTTTAAATCATGCAGAAGAGATGATACCGGAATAGATTCTTTAATAATTAAAGAAATTCTGGATAATGGAACAGTGATAACAGCCGCAGCAGGAAATGGATTTTGCCTTGGATGCTATAATAATTCTAAAAATTGGATATTTTGTGATAGCGTACCTGCAGATTTCAGACACTTTAGTACACCTTACCCTTTCTCGCCAAAATATGATGAACGAATAATATGTGTGTCAGGAACTGATTCAGTGGATTATTTTTCATATACCTATTATCCAAATTACCCGGATACATCAGGGGGTTATGATGCAACATTGTCATACTTCAATGAAGTTGATGTTTGTGCACCAGGGCATGACCTGATGGGCGCAACCACCACACTCAGAGATAGTTCAGGTTATATTGTGCCCGATTTATTTCCATATTGGGACAGAATGGGTGGAACTTCGTTTGCAACTCCTATTGTTGCCGGTTTAACAGCTCTGATAAAATCATTAAATCCATGCTTTACTGCTGAAGAAGTGGAATATTTTATCAAATCAACAACAGATACAATTGCCGATGGATATCTCTTTCTTGATTCACTTGGTAACAGTCAGACAGGTACCGGAAGGATTAATGCTTATGCTGCAGTTAGCCTTGCCCAACAATATGCTAATAATATTGATGTTCATGTTTATAATAACCAGATTTGGACAACAGATACAACAGTTAATTCAATCTATATTCATGATGGGGGACAACTCACGATCAAATCAGAGGTTACTTTTATTCATGATACTTCAGGCATAATCGTTGACCTTGGAGGTAAATTGATTGTTGAGGGAGGTCATTTAACATCTTGCGGATTATGCTGGAAAGGAATTGAAGTGTGGGGTAATCCCGATACAACCCAGAGCCTGCCGGGCCTGCAAGGATATTGTGAACTGAAAGATAGCGCTGTTATTGAAAACACGCTACATGGTATTATGGCACATAAGCTTTCTGATACAACTTATAGTTTTACCGGTGGAATAATCAAGGCTTTTGATTCACATTTTATCAATAATGTGCAAAGTGTTGAGTTTCATCCATACAGTAATCTGCACCCTCTTTATCCCGAGATAGAAGCCAGTAACTTAAGTTATTTTGATAATTGTACATTTTTGATAGATCACCCCAAAGTATATTATCATCTTAATTTACATGATACAACAATAACTGACCATTATAATTCATTTGCTGCTTTATATGGAGTAAAAGGGATTATTTTCAGAGGATGTGAGTTTGCTAACAAGATAGAACAGACACATTATCTTGGTACTGTTGACACAAATATTAAAGCAGATGACTATTATACTGGAATACTATCTTTCAATTCAGGTTTGAATGTTAAAGAGAAATGTCTTGTTGAATATAATCCTTGTGATTCGAGCAAACCAGGTTTCTTTTACAACTTAAAATACGGGATCAGGGCATTTGCTTACAGCGAACAGGAAGAGGTTGAAATTAAAAACTCACGCTTTACAAATTGTCAAACAGGCATTTACCTGAGTGGGATTAATAATGCAAAAATCAATTGCAATACAATTAGACCTGATCAAATTTACGCATTTGCAAATGATTCTTCATATTTCCAGGATGAAATATTTGCTGGCATATACCTGGATGGTTGTACCGGCTACCAGGTAGAGGAAAACATAATAAATGTTGATACCAATTTTGTTTCCGAAACAACCTACAACATCGGCATCGTAGCCAACAATTCCGGTGATGAAAACAATGAGATCTACAACAACCGCATCGAGAACCTGTACGTCGGCATCCTCGCCCAAAACCAAAACAGGGGAAGGAAGGGAGATGGCCTCTGCCTGAAATGCAATGACCTGGACAACAACGAGTATGATATTGCCGTTACCGGCGACAGCACCTGCTCGCTGGTGGGGATTGCACGTTACCAGGGTTCCCCGGCCAATGACGTTACAGCCCCGGCCAACAACACCTTTACCGACAGCTCGGATCCTTTAACCGATATTTACAATGATGGGGAAAGGATTGATTATTATCATACTAATGACCAGGGAGATAAAAAACTTGAACCTATTCATAATTCTTCGAGTGTTTACAAGTATCCGAATTATCAATTATATGACAAGGATTCAAGCTGTCCCTCCTCTTTTGCTTCAGGCGGCACACCGGGCAAACTTGAAAGTGAGATCCTGAGTTCGGAAAGCGATCTGGATTCCCAGACCAGTGAGTTGAACACACTGGTAGATGGAGGGGATACGGACAACCTTAATACCGAGGTGCAGGGCAGCACGCCCCCGGAGGCCTTGGATGTGCAGGATCAGTTGCTTAGCGATTCGCCTTATCTGAGCGATACGGTCATGAAATCGGCCATCGGCAAAGAAAATGTATTGCCCAATGCCATGATACGTGATGTGATGGTTGCCAATCCGCAATCCGCCAAATCCGAAGATGTACTGGATGAACTCGACATGCGCTTCGATCCCATGCCGGATTATATGATGCAACAGATCATGCAGGGCAACAACAGCCTGTCTGCCAAAGAGAAGCTGGAAAGTAAAATAGCAGGCACCAAACTCGAAAGGCAGAAAGCTTACCGGGGTCTGATCAATCATTACAAAAGGGATACCTCTTCCAATGCCGGCGACAGCCTGAAGTACTGGCTGCAGGAGTTGAACACATTGGAATCGGAATATGCCCTTGCCTTCGAGCATCTGAAAACAGGCGAATTTTCTTTGATGAATGATGTGCTAAACGAAATCCCCAACACCTATAATCTTTCCGGCGAACTGCAATTTGTTCATAATGATTACCTGCTTTATTTCGACCTGCTGGC
>CAZTAW010000189.1:0-6625 GCA_964611705.1 uncultured Bacteroidales bacterium | reverse complement strand
CGTTTTATGTACGACCTCAGCTACCCCGCCTTCGGGCGGGGTTTAGTTCAACATGCGGTATAAAACATTGGGGTATAAGTGGTTACGCAAGCATTCTGCCACGCATTAAGTTCGGTGTAACTTGATAGGATAGTAGCCCGCAATCCCCAACGATTTCATACCGCCAACCGTTATAGGCTATGGTGAAGAAAATAAATAAAACAACTTAAAGAAATAAATCATGAAAAAATCATTTCTATTTCTCATTCTCCTTTTGCAATTGACCCTTGTGAAAGGGCAACAGTATTTTCCATTTCCAGATTCTGGTGCAATATGGAATTGTGCTCATTTTAGTTATTCTCAGCAAGACACAATGTATAGTCAATATGGAATAATCGGTGATACTATATTTGATTCTACACCATATCACAAATTGTATTTGCTTGGTGACACTTCATTAAATATTTTAAATGCCACATTTGTAGGTGCTATTAGAGAAGAATCCAAGAAAATATTTTTCCGTTATAATTATTGTCAGCATGAAATACTTTTATACGATTTCACAAAACAAGTTGGTGATTCAATTCACTCTTTATTCAGTGAATTTGAAATTTTATCTTGTGACTCTACTACGGATTACAATGGGATTATAGCCAATATTGATTCAACTTTAATAAATGGCACTTACCGGAAAGTTTATCATATTGACCCATGGTATCCAGACTGGATTGAAGGAATTGGTAGCCTTGCCGGACTTTTAAACCCAATTCCACCTCAGATTACGGGTTTTGATACTTGGGAACTTGTTTGTTTTAAAAAGAATGGAGATGTGTTGTACCTGAATCCAAATTACAATACTTGCTTTCCATTAATTGTTGGTATAGCTGAAAACATTATAACCTCAAATAATGGAATTAAAATTTATCCAAACCCGGTGACTGACATAAGTACGATTGAATTTATTGGAAACGAATTTAAATATTTGACTTTTTATAATATTTCTGGACAAATAATTAATCGTTATGAAATTTCAAATCTCAAAACCATCCAACTGAATAAAAATGACTTTATCACAGGATTGATTTTCTACAAAATAGAAACAATAGAAGGACAATACATTACTGGAAAAATAATTTTTGAATAAAACCACAGCCTATAACAGCACCTAAGAAAACATGGGGCGGACAGTGGCATCTGAAAGGTACGTTCTTCGTAGCAACTTTTCGTTTTGGTGGACAAATTTCGCTTCGAAATGCCCCACGTTTCTTAGCTGCAAAACGTTGTAAGCCATTTAAACTGAAAAAATGAAAAAATATCTTAAGAGCATTGCAAAACAGTTAAGGAACTTTAGTCTATCATTAGATAAGAAATCTATTCTTATTGACAAACCTTGGGCTCTTATAGACGAAGAGTTCGAAATGCAAAAGTTGATTTTCAAGAAAAATAAAGAGCTAATTCTATCAAAAAATGGGAAAGTCCAAGAAGGTAAATGGGACTATTTCCCAGAAGCAAAGTCACTTTTAATTGACAGAAATTCGGACAAGATATTGTGTAATGAAGCTTTCATTGACAAAGGAGTGATGATATTAAAATTAGATGGTACAGAGAACAGGTTTTTTATGCTAGCGAATGAAAACCTTGTACCTGATTTGGACACTAATAGATACTTAAAGGAGTTAAGGTGTCAAAAGTTAAAAATATCAGAAGCTTCATTAACTGATGGACGAGTACTTGAAATTCAGCGAGAAGATGAATATAGACAACCAATAATTGGAAATCCTGTAACCGTAGAAGCTGAACCAATTGAAGATGGAAAGTATAAGCTGGAGAAAAATAATAGGTATTTCGAAATTAAAAAGGGTAGAATATTTAAAATTCTAACTGAAACGAAATACAAAAATCCTGATGGGAACGAAATATATATTCAGCAACAGGATAGTTGGAAAATTAAAAATGGAGATTACGTTTATATGTTCGGACAACAAGTTGGAACATCATTAATCAACTTTAGCAAACATAAGAACTTAGTGGTTAGAGAAGGAAAGGTTGTTAGACTTGAACGTAAAAATCCTGTGACAAAATGGATGTTCAAAATATGGAAAACATTTTGGAACTACTACTATAAATGAAAACGGCTTACAACAATGTATAAAAATAATAGCCGGTTCAGTAGTAATATCAAGGGTTGTAGCCCGCATCAACTTTCTTGTAACTTGACAGGTTTGAAGCCCGCAATCGGCTACTATTCTTATACTCAACCGTTGGCAACAAGGCTAAGGAAAACAAAAAGAAAACAGATTTCTTAAATCTTTTATAAAAATAACTTTAGCGACAACTAACATATCAAAAAATATGTCTTAATTACTGACCACAATGTTCTTAAAATGACAAAAACTTATAAAAATGAAAAAGATTAATTTAATTTCAGTTTTTTATTTTCTTTCAATAATTTCTTTCTCTCAATCCATTGACTGGGAACAAGTTGTTCAAGACGACTCAGGCCGACCACTTTTTACAGGTGGAATGTCATATTCAAATCCGACATTTGCCGATATTGATAGCGATGGAGATTACGATTGCTTTGTGGGAAACGATAAAGGTTCAATTATCCACTTTAAAAATATAGGTACAGCGGATTCTGCTATATGGCATTTTGTTACAAACAAGTACAATGACATTAACATCTCAGAAATAACAAAAAGCAATGTAACCTTTGTTGATATTGATGCTGATGGAGACCTTGACATGTTTTTTGGAGGAGGTCGCAGTTCAGATGAGACGGGAATATTCTATTATAGAAATGATGGAAATTCCAGTACTCCAAATTGGGTTTTTGTATCTGACAAATACATGAATATTGATACTTACACCCCTTTACTGTATAATTATTGCAAACCCACTTTTGCCGATATGGACAATGATGGTGATTACGATTTATTGTTTGGAGATTACAGAAAAGATGTGTATTATGAGAATATTGGAGATGCTGAAAACCCTGATTTTATTCTTGGGTACGAAGACTATTTTGATTTTGGAAGTTTAGGTTATTGGAATTTTCATAATCCAATATTCATTGACATTGACAATGATAATGACTTTGATTGTTTTATAGGGACTTCGGTTTCGCATTTCCTGTTTTATGAGAATATTGGAACTCCTGAAGCGGCTGATTGGAACCTTGTTACTGAACATTTTGTTGAACTTGATAACAATCAAAATGTTGCCCCATCATTTTGCGACATAGATAACGATCAGGATTTTGATTTGTTTGTTGGCCTCACCAACGGAAAAATTAATTCTTATGAGAATCAATCTTCTAATTGGATTTACCTTGGTGATAATCATTTTACAATTGATATTGGATTTAATAGCAATGTTACAATTGCAGATATATATGGGAATAATAAACCTTCATTGTTCATGGTTGAAACAGGTCTGGATCAAATGAACAATTTTATAATTGAATATATAAATACAGGAACTATTCAAGAACCGTTTTGGCAAACCGAAACAAACTCATTTTTCAACATTCATTACACTAATGATTGGATAAACGCACTATGTTTTGCGGATACAGATAATGATATGGACCTCGATTTATATATAGGATTAGGTTTTGGGGGACAGATCATGTTCCACGAAAATACCGGTGATCCCTTTAATCCGCAGTTTGATTCTATTGGAGTGGCAGCAATCACTTTTAACCCTGAATATAGTGCGATGTTCAATCCAGCATTAGTAGATATAGATGCTGATAATGACCTTGATTTATATATATCAGCCCAGGAAAGTATAGGAGGCTATGGTGCCATGTTATGGTACTTCGAAAATGAAGGCACCCCTGAACAAGCTGTCTGGCAATTTGGATATTCCCAACCTTCCCAATGGGGAAAAATTGCTTTTATGGATGAAGATGGTGATGGTGATTTTGATGCGCTGTACAGCGGATATATTGAATTGTTTCAAATTCACGACAGCTTATATTTGTATGAAAATACTGGAGATATTTACAATCCGAATTTTAATTTAACCAATTCAAACTATCTATCTATTGATATTGATATGTTTTCTGCTTTGGCTTTTTATGATACAGATTTTGACAATGATGTTGATTTGTATTTGGGAGGGGTTAATGGCGGTCTATTTTATTTTGAGAACAAGGGATTGATCCAAAATATTAAGAATCCAATAAGTATTGCAAATAATGATTTACTGAAATGTTACCCCGTTCCCTTTAATTCTTCTTCTGGAATTACAATTGATTTCACAATTCCAGAGGTATCAGATGTGAAAATTTCCATTATCAATTCTAAGGGACAAATAATTGATCTTTTAACTCAATCAAACAAACAACCCGGAGATTATTCAATGAAATGGTTCAACAAAAAACAATCAGGGTTTAATCTCCCAGGAATATACTACTGCCGATTAGTTTTAGGTAAAAGTTCAATAATGAAAAAAATCGTTCAACTCTGAACAAAAGGTCTGAATAAAGCCCAGTTGCCAACAGCGGCTAATATTGCATGCCGCGCATAGTTTTCATTAAGACAAGAAATTGTAAATTTGAGCAAAGTGAAACTCAACAAACATAAAGGTACAAATGCGGCACGCAACATAGCCGCGGAACGTTGGCAGCAATTATATGCTATTAACAAAACTTTTACCTTTATCAGTAAGAAAATAATTTGTAGAGAGTTGACTTCTATTTGTATATCCAACCAAATAACCATCCCATTCAAGGCGTATGTATTTACTCAAAATTAATTCTCCAACACCTATATTTATAGGATTGTCTCGATTTTTCTTTCTTTTAAATCGCTTCATTATTTTCAATTGTTCTTTATCCATGCCTTTAAAATAACTGCTGCCAACAGGTCGGTATAAACAAGCCGCCGACAGCGATTTACAAATTTTGAACAGTCTTACAAGCGGCCTGTTCATACCGCCGGAACGTTACCACTCATTGTAAAAACAGCATTGTGCAAATTATGTATCTTTGTAGAAAAGAAGAAAAATGAAAGATTTAACAAATTCGAATATTGACAGACAAAATATATTAAACAATCGATTTGCTCTTGAAAAAATTCAAGAATATATTGGTTTATCGGGTATGTTGTTTGAGGGTGAATATAAATTTACCACTCAAATGGTTGCTGATTTTTACGGTGTTGATGAAAGAACTATTAAAAGGTACTTAGAAAATTATAGCCAAGAGTTAAAACATAATGGATATATTTTAAGTAAAGGTAAACATCTGAAAAACATAAAGTTGAAATTTGGTCATGTCATAAATGTCCCGAGCAAAACAACACAACTTGGACTCTTTAATTTCCGTGCATTTTTGAATTTAGGAATGTTATTGGTCGAAAGTGAGAATGCTAAACTTTTACGCTCAAAAATGCTTGATATTGTTATTGAAACAATTAATGAAAGGACAGGTGGTGGAACAAAATATATTAACCGTAAAGACTCTGATTACTTGCCAGCAGCTATTAGAGAAAGTAAATACAGAAAAGAATTTACCTCAGCATTGAGTAGATATGTTGATATGGGGAATTACAAGTATTCTCTTTTTACTGATAAAATCTATCAATGTATATTTAAAGAGAATGCTAAGGAATATAAACAAATTTTAAAACTTGAGGCCACAGAAAATGCAAGAGATACAATGTATTCAGAGATTCTAAATCTTATTGCTTCATTTGAGACAGGGATTGCTTTTGAAATAGAAAAGTATTTTAAAAAAGCAGGACGTAAATTACAACCAAACGAGGTTGATGAAATATTTATTTATTTTTCCGACCATCCTTTGCAACGACCACATATTGAGGATGCAAGAATGAAAATGGCATCAAGGGATTTACATTTTAGAGATGCACTTCATAAAAAACTGGAAGAATACATACATTCTATATCACCAGTTGATTTTGAACGTTTTCTTGGAGAACAAAGTGTGAATTTTGAGAAACAATTAGAGGAAGCAAAAGACGTTTTTAAAAGGTTAAAAGACAGCGAATGAATACGATAATTTATATTACCGACATTCAGGAAGTTGTTAACATTCACAAAAAGACAATTGCTGTAAGTGGTGGTGGAGCAGATGGAATCATTAATATTGGTTCTTTGGATGCAGCTTTGGAACATATCCAAAACGATATGTATTACCCTACTTTTATTGACAAACTAACACATCTATTCTTCGCTGCGAATAAAAGTCACTGTTTTCAAGATGGCAATAAACGAATAGCGATTTCTTTAGGCAGTATTTTTCTTTTAAAAAATGGATATTTAGATGCTGCTCAAAGATTTTTATATAAAATGGAAACAATTAGTTATCATTTAGCAGCAGGGCGGATTGATAAAGAATTTTTAAGAGATATTATTGATTCTTTGGTATTCGAGGAAGATTTTTCAGAAGAAATAAAATTAAAATTAATTCATTGTATATCAGAAGAAAATAACAACGAGTGGTAACACGCGGTCATAGCCAATAAGGGTTTCAGTGGTTTGCGAAGGGTTGTAGCCCGCCTCAAAGTTCGTTGTAACTTGATAGGTGATTCGCCCGCAATCCCTTACTGGCCATACCGCCACACGTTGGGCGTCATTATAGAGCATACACCACAAAAAGAACGAGAATAAAATGAAA
>CAZTAW010000188.1:0-6644 GCA_964611705.1 uncultured Bacteroidales bacterium | reverse complement strand
CTTATTGTGCTTTCCGCCTTATTTTCAAGCAACATCTGTCTCATGAATTTTGCATTCGGTTTTATTGCAATGTTTAGGTCTGGTTTTTTAATTTTTGACTTTTTTAGGTTGGAAATTGTTTTATATTCCGGTTCTATTTCTTCTTTTCTGAGTATTTCCGCTAATTGACTGCGGTTTTCTTCGGAGTCAATGGCCGACCATTGCTTTTTGTTTTTGTGCCACCATGCTCCTTCAAGTTTTTTAAATGACTCTTTTAGCGAGTAGGGTAGTTTTACGTAAAACAATTTTTCCTTTTCATTAGAATTTACTTCCAGGGTTTTTTCTGGCTTTTCATTGATGCCTTTTGTTTTAGGGTCAGTACTTGAGTCCGTTTTGGTATTGGTACTTTTTCTCTCCTTTAAGCCCGCATAATCCACCCATGCAAAACCCTTAAAGTGCTCAAAGAAGTGATGGAGATTGAATTTTTCTTCCGGAATATACCATTTCTTTTTACTCCTGCTCCATTTTGCACTTGCCACAGACTTCACTTTCTCAATAAGTTGACGGTCATACCCGAATTCCAGGAATATGACTTGAGTTCCGCTATGCGTCCCTTTGCTGAGCTTTATTTGCTTTTTGGGTATCAAAACAGGCCTGGGTTTGATTTTCAGCATAAAACTAATAAAAAAATCAATCCAAAGTAGTTAATTTATTCATGGTATCCGGATGGTTTTTACACAGCTCCGCCCCCTCACCCACATTCATTAAAAGCATTCCGGCCGGTTGTAAGTGATACAATTGCAGTTGTTTCAAATTTAAAGCATAAATATATGGACTTTTTGAAAATTAATGAACATAATAGTGATTTTATTTTGAAAATTTGCAACCCGCAACCCGTAACCCGCAACCATCCATGCATCTCATCATCCCCACCTTCTCCAACTACGCAAACCTGAACCAATCTTCAACCCACACCGTTTTATCTTCAGGTTCGGTAAGGTGCCTGAATTCGTTGTTGTGTTTGTTGTAGATGTAGTCTTTTTCCCATTCTTTGTGATGTTTACTTAGTTGTTTGATGGCTTCCATGATCTTATACATTTCATCATCGGTCATGGTAGGGTGAAAGGAAAGCCTGATCCAGCCGGGTTTTTTCGACAGATCGCCGGAACTGATCAACCGTGTTATTTCGTGGGAGGCATCATAGCTTACATTCAGCAGGAAATGTCCGTAAGTTCCCGCACAGGCACACCCACCGCGTGATTGTATCCCGAATTTATCATTCAGTAATTTAACAACCAGGTTAAAATGAATATCATCCATATAAAATGAAATTACGCCCAGGCGGTTTTCAATGTTATCAGCAAGGATGTGCAGTCCGTTAATTTTTCGCAATTCTCTAAATGCAATATCAACAAGCTGGTCTTCTCTTTTTTTGATGTTTTCAACGCCCATTTGGTTTTTCAATTCAATGGAAAGGGCTGTTCGGATGGCTTGCAGAAATCCTGGAGTACCCCCGTCTTCACGGGCTTCGATATTATCAATGAATTTGTATTCTCCCCAGGGATTTGTCCAGTCAACCGTACCGCCCCCGGGCTGGTCAGGAGAGTGACTATGGTACAAGCTTGAGTCGAAGAGCAGCACACCCGAACTGCCGGGTCCGCCAAGAAATTTATGGGGCGAAAAATATATGGCATCCAGCTTTTCCATGCCATCATCAGGATGCATATTAATATTAATATAAGGCGCCGAAGCAGCAAAATCAATAAATGCAAAACCGCCATGCTCATGCATGATCTTTGCCAATTTGTGATATGGGGTTTGTATTCCGGTAACATTGGAACATGCCGTAAAAGCACCGAATTTTATTTTTCTGTCTTTGTATTTTTTCAGTTGACTGCGCAGATCATCCAAATCAACGAGCAGGTCATCATTGGGCTGCAACTGCACTACATCAGCAATGGTTTCGTACCAGGATGTATGATTGGAGTGGTGTTCCATGTGGGTGACAAAAACCACAGGTCTTTCCTTTTTATCAAGGCATTCTTCCGATATCAGCTTGCCGCAGGTCTTAAGACCGAGGATGCGCTGGAACTTTACCACAGCGCTTGTCATTCCCGGGCCGGTTGTGATGATCACGTCTTCGGGACCTGCATTTACATGTTTTTTGATCAGTTTTTGCGCATAATGATAGGCCCTGGTCATCAGGGTTCCGGTTTCGCTGGTTTCGGTATGGGTGTTGCCAATAAAGGGGCCGAATACTTCGGTAAGTTGTTTTTCGATAGGCCGATAGAGCCGTCCGCTGGCGATCCAGTCGGCATAGATCATTTTTTGCTCTCCAAAGGGCGATTTAAAATGAAGATCGTTTCCGATAATGTTTTTCCTGAATTTTTCGAAGTATTGCTGCAAGTTCATAGTTCCTGATTTTAAAACAAAAGCCTGGGCAAAAATACGGAAATTATGTGTTTTGTTTAGTGTTTTGGTACACCAATATCCAATAACGAATACCCAATGTCCAATATCCAATGGTGAGTGGCAAATATTCATATTGGTGTAGGGGAAGGAGCTAATGGAGTTGTTTTAATCAAAATATTCCGCAAATAATCTGAGAAAACAGGAACTTTTTTGATTCAAACAGGATAGGAGTTAAAACAATTGCAGGGAAACATTTGTTTGTTTAAAGATTATTAAGAAGGCAAACCTTTGTATTGATGTAAATAAAATTAATGTGTTGTTAAAAGAAAACGATGAGTTGTTGTCAATTTTTTACAAAAGCATTAAAACAGCATCTAATAGAGTAATAAAACGAAACTAAAACCCAAAAAGTTAGTTTCAGGGTACTGTTAAATTGGATATTCATTATTGATTATTGATTATTGGATATTGGAAATTGATCAGTCGCTTTTGGTAACCCTGATAAGCGAAATCTCAACATTCCCGCCTTCGGGGTAGAAGCTGATCCAGTTGTTGTCTTCGCTAAACCATTTGTATTGGGTCCCGATGCGTACAATATAATCCAGTTCTTTTTCCTTATCGGGTATTCGGATCAGCGTGCCTCCGCTTTTGGCATCGTCTTTACCGTAGTTCATGATTACCTTAAACACTTTGCCGCTTAAGTTTTTGATTTTTAGCAGGATGTAATTGTTCTTTCTTTCCTTAACAGGGATGGATTCGAAAGTGAATCTTTTTTCCCGGCGGTCTTCAATGGTTACGTAATCCGTATTGATGTCTTTAACGATATTGTCGTTCATTGTTTTCTTGATCAGTGCAATTTGTTCAACCGGGTACTTTTCGTCAGGTTTCAGATCTGTAGCACGGGTATAATAATCTATTGCCTTATCGTATGCTTTTGCATTGTAAAATCTGTCTCCATCGGCGAGGGCCTGATCATAGGCTTCTTGTTTTGAATTTTCGATGGCGGTGATGTAAGCTTTGCATTCATCGAGTTTTTGCTGTGGATATGATTCAGCAGGTTTTAACTCCAGGGCTGCCAGGTATTTTTGTTTTGCCTTGTAATATTCTTCCCTGTTAAAATTTGTATCGGCTTTGGCAATGAGCCCATTGTATTTTGCTTCGCGCTCCTGTTCAATTCGTGCAATGGTTTGTTTCAGTTCGGCTATTTTGCTTTTGGGGTATTGTTCCCCGGGTTTAAGCAGGCTTGCATCTTCGAAGATTTTTTTTGCCTCTTTGTATCTTTTTTCAGCAGTAAGTTGCCCGGCCTGCTCAATCAGGTTTCTGTATTGCGTATCAAGAGCCTTTTGTTCCGCAATTTCAATTAATTTGGCATCTATATCTTCTATTTTTTGTTGCGGATAGGTTTCGTTTTCTTTTAAAGAAAGCGCATTTTGAAATGCTGTTTTGGCTTTGTTGTAATTTTCTTTGGCCAACAGGTCATCAGCGATCCGGATGATGCTGTCGTATTTTTGCTGAAGAATTGTTTGCCTTTCAATTTCTGCCAGGGCCAGGTTTGCCTGCTCGATTTTTTCTTTCGGGTATTGTTCAAGCGGAAGAACCTCTAAAGCTTCATTATATTTTGCAATGGCTTCTTCATAATTTTCCTGTCCGAACAACTGGTCGGCAACAGTGATTATGTTATTGTATTTCACCTGTTTGACCTCGTATGCAGCTATATCGGCAAGTATGCGGTCAATTTCCTGCATTCTTTGAAGGGGATAGCTTTCATCGCTTTTCAGTTCACAGGCTTCTTTGTATTTGGCCCTGGCAAAACGGTATTGTTCATCCTGCATGTACTGATCGGCCTCTGCAATTATCTTCATATATTCTTGCCGGATATCTTTCATCCTGGCTATTTCAATAACTTTCTGCTCTATTTCTTGAATGCGCTTCAAAGGGTAGGTTTGATTGGGGATCAATGCCAGCGCTTCATTGTATTTTGATTTGGCTGGCTTAAATTCTTCCTTGTCGAATAAGCTATCAGCGGAAGCGATTAAAAGATAATATTCATCAAGCTTTTCCTGCTCTTTTTCCATGGTTTTGAGCAGGGTTTCAATTTCTGTTATTTTTTCTTTGGGATATTCTTCCTCGGGGATAATTTCCGATGCTTTTTTATATGCTGTGAGGGCTTCTTTGTAGTTTTTGTTGCCGGCATTGCTGTCGGCAAGGGCAATGGCATTTTCGTATGCTTCGGTGGTTTCCCTGATCTCTTCAAGCTTTTCTTTGGGATAAGCCTGATCGGGTTTTATTCTGCTTGCGAATTCATATTGCTTTTTGGCCATGATCAGGTCACCTTTTGAAAGGTGCTCGTCTCCAAGCCTGATGGCATTATCGTAATCTTCCTGCCTGGAAGTAGCCTTGTTTTTGAGGGTGGTTTCTATCTTGGCGATCATTTCGGCTGCATAGGCTTTGCTGGTATCAATATTTAATGCCTGGGAATATTTTTCTTTGGCATTGATGTAATCCTTAACGATGTATAGTTCGTCTGCTTCGGTGATCAGTTTTTCATATTTTTCTTTTTGGGAAATGATACGGTTGATCTCTTCAATTATTTCCTGCGGTTTTTTCTTATCAGGAAAAATGGCTGCCGCCTTTTTAAATTCCTGCAGTGCTGACTGGTAATTTTTTTTCTGAAGGAAAAAGTTGGCATTCTGCATGGCAATATTATAATCGTTTTCCTTCTTTTCCTGCTCGTAGATAAGGGTTTCGGTTTCCTCTGTTTTCTCCTTTATGTGGTTGTATTCAGGAAAAATTTCAAGTGCGGTTTTAAATTCATCTAGTGCATCTTTGTAATTGCCTTCATCAAAAAGTTTGTTTCCTTTGTCCATTGCATTCTGGTAATCCCGGCGCATCTTTTGCCTGTGGGATTTGATGCTGTCAATGGCATGGATTTGTTCCTGCGGATATTTTTTATCCGGTAAAACATCGAGGGCTTTTTTGTAAATGAGCCTGGCTTCGGCAAGCTTATCCGATTCATACATTTCATCGGCTTGTTGTATGAATTCTGCGTATTCTGCGCTTAGCTCCATCTGTTTCCGGAGCAATTCAAGCGTTTTTTCGATTTGCTTTTTAGGGTATTCCGCATCGGGTTTAAACCGTAATGCCAACTGATAAGATGCTTTGGCATTGATATAGTCTTTTCCGGCAAAATATTCATCTGCTTTTTCAATGGCAGTATTATACTTATCATCGGTGCTTTGGGCCTGTATAGTTTGTACAGACAATACCACCAAAACAAATAAAAACAAAACGGAAATCAGCCTCATGCGCAATGGGTTTAAAAACTGAGAATTCAACGAATTAGAAAACTGAATATTGTTAATTGGTTTTTATTAAATGATCACACCATCTTTGATGGTTAGCTTGCGGTCGGCCATATTGGCAAGTTCCTGGTTGTGGGTAACGATCACAAAAGTCTGATTGAATTCTTTGCGAAGCTTAAAAAACAGATCATGCAATTCCACCGAAGCTTTTGAATCGAGATTTCCTGAAGGTTCATCGGCAAGCACAATTGCAGGATTGTTGATCAGTGCCCTCGCAACGGCAACTCTTTGCTGTTCGCCGCCTGAAAGCTCCGACGGCTTATGTTCCTTTCTTCCTGAAAGTTCAAGAAAATCAAGCAATTCTTCTGCTTTTGTCATGGCTTGCTTTTTTGATGCTTTGGCAATGAAAGCAGGGATGCAGACATTTTCGATGGCCGTGAATTCCGGAAGCAAATGATGAAACTGAAAAACAAATCCTATTTTCCGGTTTCTGAACTCCGATATCTTTTTTTCATTCAAAAGATGAACATCAACACCTTCAATAACAACAGCGCCCCGGTCAGGCTTATCAATGGTTCCGATGATGTGAAGCAGGGTTGATTTGCCGGCTCCCGAGGCTCCGACAATAGAAACGATCTCGCCTTTTTTTACGGAAAGATTTATTCCTTTTAAGACTTCAAGTCCTCCGAAAGATTTGTGGATGTTCGTAGTTTCTATCATAGCTGTTGAAAAGGCAAATATAAAAAATGTAAGCTTGAAATCTTGTGATTTGTGCAGATTAATCAATATTAATCATAAATTTGTGAATGAATTTCACAATCTTAAACATGTATTTATGAACCTACACGAATATCAGGGAAAAGAAATTTTAAACAAACACGGGGCTGCCGTGGCGCAAGGCTATATGGCCGAAACAATTGAAGAGGCCATTGATGCCGCCAACAAGCTTAA
>CAZTAW010000187.1:0-6658 GCA_964611705.1 uncultured Bacteroidales bacterium | reverse complement strand
CTTCGAGGGTTCTTCCGAAGGAATCCCTTCGGGAGAATCCCTCTCTCTCCGCAATATTATCACCTGTGTTTTTCTTTGCATACATACTCAAAAGTGAGTCTCATAATACTTACTATTATGGTTCAACAGCGGATATAGAAAGCCGAATAAAACAACACAATGCTGGAAAAGTAAGATATACCAAAGGAAGAAGACCCTGGAAACTTCACTACTTTGAAAAATTCAATACACGGTCTGAGGCATTTAAGCGGGAAAAGTTTTTTAAATCCATTGATGGCCATGTCTTTCTTAAATCCAAAAATATTACCTGAAGCCAAAAGCGCTTCGAGGGTTCTTCCGAAGGAATCCCTTCGGGAGAATCCCTCTCTCTCCGCAATTCCAATATCATTAATATAGTAAATGCAACGGTAGCGTATGGAAAAATCTGCTGGTTTCTCATTGACCTTATAAAATTATTCTTTTTATTTTTGTTTTCAGTAAAATCAACAAAAACAAAAAGCATGAAGAACAAAGGCGCAATTGCTATTTTATGCGGAGGCGGGCCCGCTCCCGGCATCAATACGGTTATCGGAACCATTGCAAAAGTTTTCTTAAAGGATAATTACCGTGTCATTGGAATACACGGTGGATTTGAAAATATTTTTACTGGCAATCCCAGCACCATTGATTTCGATTTCAATTTCGCAGATGATATTTATAAGCAAGGGGGTTCGGCTCTGAGGATGAGCAGATACAAACCTAAAAATGAAGAATTCAATACCGGGTTTTTTAAAACGAATGATATTAGGCTGCTTGTCACCATTGGCGGTGATGATACGGCTTCAACAGCTAACCGTATTTCAAAATTTCTATCGGAAAACAAAATCGAAATTCAGAATATTCATGTTCCCAAAACCATTGACAATGACCTCCCCCTACCGGAAGGGCAACCTACTTTTGGGTATCAATCAGCAAAAAATGAGGGTGTAAGAATTGCACAGACTGTATATGAAGACGCCCGTACAAGCGGTAACTGGTTTATTGTTTCAGCCATGGGAAGGGAGGCCGGTCATCTTGCATTCGGCATTGGCGCCGCATGCCATTATCCGATGATCGTAATCCCCGAGATGTTTAACAAAACGGATATTACTTTTAACAAGATCATAAATCTGGTTATCTCAGCTATTCTCAAACGAAAACTTCTGGGTATCAGGCATGGTGTGGCTGTTATCAGTGAAGGGATTTTTCATTTCCTTGATGAAGCAGAAATCAAAGCATCGGATATCAGTTTTACCTATGACGAACACGGGCATCCGGAGCTGGGCAATGTTAGCAAGGCACATATTTTTAATATTCTTCTGCAACGCAAGCTTAAAGAACTGAAAATCAAGATTAAAAGCAGACCTGTTGAGTTGGGTTATGAAATACGCTGTGTTCAGCCTGTTGCTTTCGATCTTATGTATTGCGCTCTGCTGGGATACGGTGTTAAAAAACTTTTCGATAAGGGAGTTTCCGGTGCGATGGTAACATCCGACCCCAAAGGAGATATTGCACCCTTGTATTTGAAAGATCTCACGGATCATCACGGAAAAATTAAACCCCGGCTTGTTAACATGGATTCTCAAAAAGCCAGAATGGTTTTTGATGATGGTTTGCAATACATCACTGAAAATGATTATGATAACCTGAAAGAATACTTTGATGTAGATCCTGTTGAATTTGATTTCAGGAAAATACTGAACTGGTAAAAATTTTTTCAACCAGCACTTTAGCCAGTTTGTATTTTGATTCGTGTGTCCATCCGGCAATATGGGAGGTAAGCACCACTTTATCAGAATTTGTTAAATATTGAAAGGGGGCAGGCATGTCTCCTGATTGAAGCTTTTCGAATGAGGTATCTTCATACTCCAATACATCCAGAGCGGCACCTTTTACCTTACCTGCTTCCAGGGCTTCCACCAGATCGGCAGTTTTAACATTCAACCCTCTTGCCGTATTGATCAAATAAATATCTTTTTTAAATTTTTGCAAATATCCTGCATTGAACAGGTAACGGGTTTCTTTGTTGAGGGGTACGTGCAAGCTCAGAATATCTGTTTCGGTATAAATAGCAGACATATTAACCTCTTCAACAAATGCATCCGAGAAACCTGATTTATATTTATCATAAGCAATCACCTTTGCCCCAAAACCACTTATTTTCCGGGCAAAAGCGCTACCCATATTACCATAGCCGATGATACCGATTGTTTTTCCCTTGATCTCCAGTCCCCTGTTTCCTTCCCGAATCCATTCTCCATTTCTTACCTGTTGATCAGCGATATTGATTTTTCTCAACAATGTCAGCAATAATCCAATCGCATGCTCTCCCACAGCATCACGACTTCCTTCCGGGGAATTGAAGCATTTTATTCCCATTTTTTCTGCGTATTCAATGTCAATATTTTCCATGCCTGCTCCTACCCTGCCGATAAATCTGAGATTGCGTGCTTTATCAAGAAATGATTTGTCAATGATGATTTTACTACGGATAATCAATCCAAAATAATTATTTATTATTTTTTCATAATCTGTTTTTTGTTGTCCGGGGAAAAGATCACAAACCAAACCTGCTCTCTCAAATTCCTCCCTCATAACAGGATGTACCGAATCAACAAAAAGAACTTTTTTCGTTAAAATATGCATGATGTATCCAATCAGTTTTCCAGATAATCCTCATCATGCCATAAAACATGCTTTATAACCTTCTTTAATTTTTCACCTGCATCCGATAACATATCAGAAGTTGGCGGGAATGGTAATTTCGGCTGATCAAGCAAAGCAAGCGTTTTTTTACTGCATGCCCTTAAATCTCCATGGGCATAGGCAGATATATTGTTAAAAACTGACTCCGCCGATACCGGCGTACTGTTAACGATCTGTTGGGTATGATTGTTCCTGAAATCCACAAATCCCATAAGTCTTACACTTTTGGTTTTAACAACTTCGGTTATATCGCACTTAACCTCTTTGTAAACAGGCACCTTTACCGGATCACCGTTTTCATCCTTTACAATATTTCCCTCTTTATCTTTTTTATCAATGTACTTTTCAATTATTTTTTTTGTTTCGGTAAAATGATTTTCTTTTACCCTTTCGGGCGAAACATCAACATTGGTAAGGGTAAGGACAATATTGTAGTCATAGGTTCGGCCCGGAACAGGTTCCGTGTTAAAATTCAGGAATTTTTTATCCAGGTCCATCAGATTCAAATTCTTCAACTGAAACATCAAAGAAGCTGGTATGACACTTGAAGTACGGTTATTTACCGTATATAAAATATAGTCCGTACCCAGTACAAGGGCCTTTCTTATCAATTCTTCGGTATCCTTGTAATCATCAAACATTTTCGTGATCTTCATTAGTTCACCGTATGCAACACGAGCATTGCTCTTATTTCCGGTTTCGAGCAACTTTTCCGCATGGGCGTAGTAATATGCTGAGGCTTTTGTTTTGGCATTCTTTATATTTTCACCATAATCAGTATATTTAAAATCAATCTTTTCTAATACTCTCCCCGGTAGCGTTTTTATAAGGTCTTCGCGAAGTTTCAGATGATAATAATTCTGATAAATAGCATACCAGATATCTGGCTGCCCTGATTGCCTCAGGAACCTGATGCTATCCAGGTTCTGTTCATTCACCACCCGCATGGCATGTTGCAAAGTTGCAATATGTTTTAAATTATCCGGTTTGGCGATCAGCTTGTGAACAAGCTTGTGTATAGCTTTATCATACTCACCTTTTTGTACAAGCTTCTGTGGTGATGCACAGGCAAAAGCCAGTACAATAAGAAGGAAAAATAATTTAACTGTTGTTTTCATGATGGAGGTTTTTCTCATTTTACTTTTTGTAAATTGCTCTATAAATGTAAAACATTTTTGTTTTCATACAAAAATCAAGCCTGATTGTATGATACAGAACAAGCAAAGCATCCAAAATTTGTAGGTTTCTTGTTCTTGAAAATACACTTGTTGAAAAAAACTTAAGCTCAGGGGGTTACCTTTTGTTATTTTCAGGAATTAATATCCAGTATAAATATATAGCTAACATTAGTTAACAACTGAATCTTATTACCATGAAAAAGTTAAAAAAATTATCATTACTGCTATTAGCATGTATTACAGGCAGCTTCTATATTATTTATGCCTGTTCAAAAGAAAAAGCAATTAACAAGCAAGACACCATCCCAAAAGAGGTTATGCAAAGCCTTTGCCCTGAGTGTGAGTCAACAGCTTTCTGGCTTCCGGAAAATACAGTGGTACAAAAAGCAACAGATCAATTCGGAGATACCATTATTGAAATCATCGCTCCCGAAAACTATTATTATCTCGGATTGTCAACGGATAGCACATTAATAGCATTCGCCCCTTCCGGTAACCCGAACAATAAAGTAACCGTCACCTGTGATTGCACTGACGGAAGTGATGAAAAGTGTAAACCCATCGGGCATGGAGGTGAAATAACCTGTACAATATTAGCTGGTTGCAATTCATGTGAAAGAAAAGAAAAAACAAATGTGGCTACAAGAGAAGAATACGAAATTCTTACCGGTGGATTTGTTGATCCATCTGCAGGTGTGAGTATAGCAACTACCAGCGAATCTGACCTGCCCTATATTTTTGAATCTCTTTTGATGTATCCCAAAGTTTACAAAGAATATGAAACTTTCATGTTGAATTATTACGACAGTCTGGATGAAATACCTGTTCCGGAACAATCGGAAGATGTTGAAATTGCACCCGAAGGTTATCGTTTCTATGTTTTAAATATTTACGGAAGAGCTTTGATCACGCTGCTTCCTGATGATCCGGAGAATAAAGCGCCATTCATTTCTGGAGTAAAATACACTTGTCCTTGCAATGGTGAAACCGGAAAATGCAAAGTGAAGAATAAATTTGGGTACAGATATTGCGAAAAACCGGAGACAAATCCCTGTAGTAAAGCCTGCAACACTATGACAATCGAAGACGGTAAAACCAAAACAACTTATTCTTTTACATATTATTATCATTAAAAAGGTTGTAAAAACAAAATCAGCTATTCATTCTAAATAATCTTACAAGATTTTTCTATTTCGGTGGAAAGTATTATTTTCGCAATCCTTTAGCAGGGAATAACTATTAATTGATTTAAAGGCATTTAGACAAAGATGTGGACATATCTTGTAAGGATAATTTTACGATACAGGCTTGTTAATCTCATCATTATCGGGCTGATAACGCTTTTCATGGGATACAAGGCCATGAATGTTAAGTTATCGTACAAGATGGCAAAAATGCTTCCTGCCACAGATTCTACCAGCATCATTTACGAGCGTTTCAAAGATCAATTCGGTGAAGATGGAAGCGTAATGTTTATCGGGATACAAAACGAGCGGATTTTTGATCTTGATGTTTTCAACGACTGGTACGACCTGACTACAAATCTCAAAAATATTAAAGGTGTTGAAGAGGTTGTTTCCATAGCCAAGCTTTATAAGCTTAAAAAAAACGACAGTCTTGGACGTTTTAATTTTGTTCCGATCATCAGGCAGAAACCCAAAACTCAACAGGAGCTCGACAGTCTTAAAGAAATCATTCTCTCCCAGCCATTTTATGAAGGTTTGCTACTCAATTCCAAAAACAATGTAACCCTGATGGCCATCACATTAGATAAGCATACACTCAACACAAAAAACCGTGTTGCGTTGGTTTTCGAGATCAAGAATGCTTTTGAACAGTTCAGCAATAAGCATGATATTGATGCGCATTACTCGGGTTTGCCCTACATCAGAACAATTACCTCCAAAAAGGTAGAAGATGAACTGAAGTTTTTTGTTTACATGGCGTTGATCATTGCATCAATTATCCTGTTTATCTTTTTCAGATCGCTTAAAGCCGTATTTTTTACAATCATAATTGTTCTGATTGCTGTGGTCTGGGTATTGGGAAGCATATCCCTTTTCGATTACAAAATAACAATGCTTACCGGAATTCTTCCTCCTTTACTTATTGTTATTGTCGTTGAGAACTGTATTTTTTTGCTTAACAAATACCATAACGAATTTAAAAGTCATGGTAATAAAGTAAAAGCGCTATCAAGGGTGGTTCAACGGATCGGCAATGCCAACTTCCTTACCAATACAACTACGGCTACCGGATTTGCGGCATTTATCGTTACTGGTAACAAAATTCTTGTTGAGTTCGGTGTGATTGCTTCATTGAATATTTTATTTGCCTACCTGCTTACGCTTTTTCTAATCCCAATATTTTTCAGTTACTTGAAACCTCCCCAACAAAGGCATATTCAGCATCTTGAAGGCAATGTCTGTAAGCTTATTGAAAAAGTAGTTTATCTTGTACTTCATCACAGAAAAGTAATCTACCTGATTACATCCATCATTGTTGTTGTGGGGATATTTGGGCTTACAAGACTCAGGACAACCGGTAATATTGTTGATGATATTCCTAAAAAGGACCCCCTATATCAGGATTTGCTTTTCTTAGAAGAACACTTCAACGGAGTAATGCCGCTGGAAATTAAGATTGACACTAAAAAAGAAAGAGGCGTTCTGAAATTAAGAAACATTCAGCGTATTGAACAACTTCAGGATACATTGGCTACCATACCTGAGCTCTCGAAACCGCTTTCGATAGCG
>CAZTAW010000186.1:0-6746 GCA_964611705.1 uncultured Bacteroidales bacterium | reverse complement strand
GCAAAAGAAAGCTTGGTATACCAACCATTTTAGACCGTATTGCACAGGAAGTTGTGCGAATCCAATTATCCGGGGTATCATGAACTATTACTGCAAGTTTTGTAATGGACATACTTTTGGCCTATGGTGGCGGCTAAATGACAGGCTGATAAAATGGGTTAAATGAGAAAAAGGAAAATCGGTCAGAGCTGCTATTAGGTGGCTCAAGGATGTGTACAAGAAGCAATCCAACCTTTTTCCACACTGGAGATTGGTGCATCCATAAGATGTATATCTTTGTGTAAGAACATGAAGAGCCGGATGAATTGAGAGGTTCATCCCGCACCTGCGGGAGTTCTGTGAGAACGCAAGGGTGAAATTTCCTTGCGTGACTCGACTTTATGGGTCAATATGAACAACTAATACTCTGACAAAAATGAATTGCTTATTTGAAATTATCATTAGGATACCTTAGCAAGAGTGGTATTAAAATTTGCAGGTGTTCCATTAACGAAGTCAGGAAGCTACATTGGCCAACCACAGCCCACAAAAAAAGAGGAACCCACTCCTGAGCCCCTCTTTCCTTAATATCTAACCTTATAATACTATCCCAACGATACCCTTTTAAACCCGGTTACCACTAAATCCTTGTCGTTTTCAGCGAGGTATTGTTTTACTGATTTTTTAGTATCCCTCACAAAATCCTGGTTGAGCAGAGTATTTTCCTTGAGGAATTTACCAACTTTACCCATAGCGATCTTTTCAAGGATGTTTTCCGGTTTGCCTTCCTGCTTTGCCTGCTCCATACCGATTTCTTTTTCCTTTTCAACGATCTTGGGATCAACGCCGTCTTTGTCAACGGCAACAGGATTCATGGCAGCTACCTGCATGGCAAGCTCCTTGCCAATTTGATCAACGTTTTCTGCTTTGTTCAATCCCAGCAGGGTAGCCAGCTTGTTACCCATGTGGTTGTATGCAGTAACATGCGGTGCTTCAACGACCTGATATTCTGCCAGTTCAATCTTCTCTCCAATTTTTCCCATCAAATCGGTTACCTGCTCTTCAATTTTATTTCCGTCAAGTTCACTGTTCTTTAATTCAGCCTGGGACTTGATTTGGTTTTCCAATGCAAAGTCTGCTATCTTTTCCGCAAAATTGATAAAATCGTCGCTTTTGGCAACGAAATCAGTTTCGCAACTCAGCAGTACCGCCATCCCAAAAGAATTGTCACCGGTAGTTTTACCAATAACGTAACCTTCGGTAGCTTCGCGGTCGGCGCGTTTGGCTGCCACTTTCTGACCTTTTTTACGGAGTATCTCGATTGCTTTTTCAAAATCTCCTTCGGCTTCCTGCAGCGCCTTTTTACAATCCATCATACCGGCGCCGGTTTGCTTACGTAACTTATTAACCTCTGCTGCTGTTATGTTTGCCATTACTCAAATGTTTTCTTGTTAAACAATAATTTATTTTTTAGGTGCTTTTTTAGCAATTGTTTTGCGTGGCCGTTTACCTCTTCTTTCCGATCCTTCTTTTCCGTCTTTCCCTTCCTTCATTCTGGAAAGTTTAACTTCCTGGCCTTTTTTCCCGGTCTTTACAGCTTCCTCATCTTCCTGCTCTTCATATTCTTCAATTGTTTTCGACCTGGTTTTTAAAATTTCTTCTTCTTTCTCTTTTTCTTCCTCTTCTTCGTGTTTGCGTTTATCCCTTTCAAGTTTTCTCTCATTGAGGCCTTCAGCAACAGCGTCCACAGCAATCCTTGTAACCAATGCAATTGATTTGGATGCATCATCATTGGCCGGGATCGGGAAGTCAATGAGTGTAGGATCGGAATTGGTGTCAACAATAGCAAAAGTTGGTATATTGAGCTTTTTGGCCTCAGCCACAGCAATATGTTCCTTATTGATATCAACAATAAAAAGTGCGGATGGCAAACGGTTCAGATCGGCGATGCTACCAAGCTGTTTTTCGAGCTTTGCTCTTTCACGAGTGATCTGCAGACGTTCACGTTTGGAAAGGTTCAGGAAGTTTTTTGTGTTCATCAGCTTGTCAATAGATGCCATTTTCCTGACCGCCTTACGCACAGTGGCAAAATTTGTAAGCATACCGCCGGGCCATCTTTCAACAACATACGGCATGTTTACCCTTTTAACCTCATTTGCCACAAGCTCCTTGGCTTGTTTTTTTGTAGCAACAAACAGTATTTTCTTTCCTGATTTTGCAATTTGTTTCAATGCCGAAGTAGCTTCTTCAGCTTTGGCAATGGTTTTGTAAAGATCAATGATATGGATGCCGTTTCTTTCCATGAAAATATAGGGAGCCATATTCGGATTCCATTTTCTTCTGAGATGTCCAAAGTGTACCCCTGCATCTAAAAGTTCTTCGAAAGTGATGTTCATTATTAATTCATTTAAGTGTTTACATTCCGTTTTTTATTCAATTACCAGGTAGCGATCTGGTTTTAACCGGTCCTGCTAATTTAGATACTAAACACAATTCAGTGAAGTTGATATTAACGTTTGCTGAATTGGAATTTCTTTCTTGCCTTGGGTTGTCCGGGTTTTTTACGCTCAACCATTCTGGGGTCTCTTCTAAGCAGGCCATTGGTTTTAAGGGTAGAACGAAAATCTTTGTCTACTTTGATCAGTGCGCGGGAAATGGCCAGGCGCGATGCTTCTGCCTGTCCCTTGGGACCCCCTCCGTCAAGTGTGAGTTGCACGTCGTATTTTCCTTCTGTTGAAGTAAGGGTAAATGGTTGATTTACTGCATACTGCAAGGTTAATGTCGGGAAATACTCCGTGAAATCCTTATTGTTTATAAGTATTTTACCTTTACCCTCTTTAAGATAAACCCGGGCAACTGCTTTTTTTCTTCTTCCGATTGCGTTAACAACGTCCATTTTATGTTAATTAAAGTGTGTTTAATATAATTTCTTTAGGTTTCTGCGCTTCATGGGGATGCTCGGGACCAACATATACATGAAGATTTCTGAACATTTGCCGGCCTAATTTTGTTTTGGGAAGCATCCCTCTGATTGCATGCTCTACCGGAAATTTGGGCTTTTTGCGAAGCATTTCCTTGGGTGTGCCGGTATATTGCCCACCCGGATAACCGCTATAACGAATGTATTCACGATCCGTTAATTTTTTGCCGGTAAGCTTTACCTTTTCTGCATTGATAATAATTACATGATCTCCGCAATCAACATGCGGTGAAAACTCCGGTTTGTATTTTCCACGTAAAAGCTTGGCAGCCTTTGATGCCAATCGTCCCAGAATTTCATCCTCAGCGTTGATAACAACCCATTCTTTGTTGGCTGTTTCCTTATTTACATAAGTTGTTTTATAACTAGTTGTGTCCATGTACTTTTGTGTTTCTATATACGAAAATATTTCTTTTTCCCGAAAAATGGGTGCAAAGTTAGAACTTCTTTTTTTATTTAACAAGTTTATAAAAATTAAATTGTTGATATATATGAGACCCTGGGTAAGTATAAGATTGATGCAACTCTTTAGTGGCTGAATTGTCTTTATAAGAAACATATAAAATTTCAAATGATGAGCAAAAGAATACGAAACCTTACCTGGGTTATTATTTTCGGTATCGCAATGGCTTTTATGGAAAGCGCTGTTGTGATCTATTTACGAGAAATTTATTATCCGGAAGGCTTTGCCTTTCCCTTGAAATCCATTAATAATCCTGTTGCAATTACTGAAATCTTGCGCGAGTTCTCTACCATGATCATATTGCTCAGTGTTGCTATTATTGCTGGCCGGAAAAACCTGGAACGGTTTGCCATGTTCATTCTTGCCTTTGCCTTTTGGGATATTTTTTATTATGTGTTTCTCAAGTTAGTGCTCGGCTGGCCCGCATCATTGCTCACATGGGATATTTTATTTCTAATACCGCTTACATGGGTTGGGCCGGTGATCGCACCAATCATTAATAGCATATTTATGATCATTCTTGCCAGTTTGATCATCAGGAGCTATGAAAAAACAGGGCAGGCAAAAATACAAGCGCTTGAATGGTCATTGCTCATTATCGGCTCAGTTATTACAATCATTAGCTATGTTGAGGATTATACGGCCCACCTTATGCAACGCTTTACGTTTATAGAAATTTTTGCTGCATCAAATCGTAACGAGATTGTTGAGCTTGCCACAAGCTACGTGCCTGATCAGTTCAAATGGTGGCTTTTCCTGCTGGGGCAATTATTCTTTACTGCTACCGTTATTCTTTTCATTAAAAAGAATTTGTGGCGTAAAAAATTGATCAAAAAGCACTAACAAAATGTCGGTTGTTGTTAATGATGTTACGAAAATCTATGGTGAACAAAGGGCGCTGGATCAAGTATCTTTTGAAGTAAAAGCCGGTGAAATAGTTGGTTTGCTTGGTCCTAACGGTGCGGGAAAATCAACACTCATGAAGATCATCACCTGCTATATCCCTCCTACAAGCGGTGAAGCAAGCGTAAACGGATTTGATATTTTTGAAGATTCTATTGAGATCAGAAAATGCATCGGATACCTGCCTGAGCATAATCCACTGTATCCCGAAATGTATGTTAAAGAATATCTTGAGTTTATTGCAGGTTTGCATAAATTGAAAAATAAAAAACAACTGGTTACCAAAGCTATCAGGACTACCGGTCTCCCGGCAGAGCAAAATAAAAAGATCGGTGCACTTTCAAAAGGTTACAGGCAAAGGGTAGGGCTGGCGCAGGTGCTTTTACATGATCCTGAAGTACTTGTACTGGATGAACCGACTTCAGGTCTTGACCCGAATCAGATCATCGAGATTCGTGAATTGATCAAAAAAGCCGGACAAGAAAAAACAATTATTCTTTCAACACACATCATGCAGGAAGTTGAAGCCATTTGCAACAGGGCTATCATAATTGATAAAGGTAGGATCGTTGCCGATGAATCTACACAAGCTCTCTCGAAAGGTGTTGTTGAGAATGAAGTGATAACAGTTGAATTCAACAAAGAACCTGATGAAAAAGCCCTGGAAAAAATCAAAGGTGTGATCAAGGTAAAAAAATCCGATCAACATCAGTATATTATCGAAACGGCAGCCGGGGAAGATATCAGGGAAGACATATTTAATTTTGCTGTAAACCAAAGGCTTACCGTTCTGTCATTGAATCGTGAAAAGCGATCTATGGAACAGGTTTTCCAAATACTTACGAAAAAATAGCTATTTAAAACAGATTTAAATAATATAAATTTGTTACTTTTGCGGATTCATCAATTGAAAAAGGAGAACAAATGGGATATTTATTTACTTCGGAGTCGGTATCAGAGGGGCATCCCGATAAAATAGCCGACCAGATTTCAGATGCATTGCTTGACGAAATGCTGCGCCAGGACCCGGAATCGAAAGTTGCATGCGAAACCCTGGTGACAACAGGACTTACCATTTGCAGCGGGGAAGTAAAAACAAATGGCTATGTTGATGTACAAAAAGTAGCAAGAGACGTCATAAAAAGAATTGGTTACACCAATGCCAATTACCGTTTTGATTACAATTCCTGCGGTGTAATTTCAACCATACATGAGCAATCACCGGATATTACCCAGGGAGTTGAGAAAAAAAGAAAGATAGATCAGGGCGCCGGTGACCAGGGAATGATGTTTGGTTATGCCTGTACTGAAATGGATAACCTCATGCCCATGCCTGTTGAACTGGCACATATATTTTTGCAGCAGCTTGCGGCAATCCGAAAACAAGGAAAGGAAATGCTTTACCTTAGACCGGATTCAAAATCGCAGGTTACCATAGAATATGATGACTGCGGAAAGCCAAAAAAAATTGATACCATTGTGATCTCAACCCAGCATGATGAATTCGATACTGAGGTGAATATGCTGGAAAAAATCACGGAAGATATTCACAAAATTCTTATCCCCAGAGTTAAATCTACATTGCCGGAGCGGGTTAAACAATTATTTACAAACAATGATTACAGATTGCTGGTAAATCCAACCGGTAAATTTGTAATCGGTGGCCCGCATGGCGATACCGGTTTAACAGGACGTAAGATTATCGTTGATACCTACGGCGGAAGAGGAGCTCATGGTGGTGGGGCTTTTTCGGGTAAAGACCCTTCAAAAGTTGACAGGTCAGCAGCTTATGCTGCCAGACATATTGCCAAAAATATGGTTGCAGCCGGAATAGCAGAGGAAGTGCTTGTACAGGTTGCTTATGCCATTGGTGTGGCTGAACCGGTTGGTTTTTATGTTAACACATTCAAAACAGCCAAAGTAACAGATAATAAAGGAAATATTATAACAGATGGAAAAATAGCAGAAAAAATCGGAAAAATATTTGACCTAAGACCATATTCAATCAACAAACGATTTGGGCTCAAAAACCCTATTTACGAAAGAACTGCCTCATACGGACATTTCGGACGCGATACTTACGAAGAAGAAGTGGAAGTTGCTTACAAGGACAAAGAAACTTACTCAAAGATCATGAATGGGGAAGAAAAATATTTCAAAAAGATATGCTTCTTCGCCTGGGAACAACTTGATTACGTTGAAAAGCTGAAGAAGGAATTTAAAATTGGTTAATGTATTCCTGACAACTTAGCAGCCAGGCAATAATAAGGATATATCCCGCAACACTAAAAATAAGTTTTTGCCAAATAAAAAACCACCGCTGGATGAAACGGTGGTTGTAAAATTGTCAGCGTTTATTTTTATCAATGCTTTACGACCAATTTACGTGTAAATTCAATTTTCCCGTTAATTTTGAGTGAG
>CAZTAW010000185.1:0-6800 GCA_964611705.1 uncultured Bacteroidales bacterium | reverse complement strand
AATCACTTGTATTGTTTCGTAAAGCCTGTTTATAGGCTTTAATGCTTTCCTGGTATTTTTTTAACTCAAGCAATGAATTTCCGAGATTGTGGTAGGCAGAAGACTTTTGCATCTTATCAGACACAATTTGTGAAATAGTATCAAAAATTCTTTCAGACGACTCAAATGTATTTAATGTGTCATGCTGATATAAAGCAGCACCCAGATTGAATAAAGCTTTAACCGATTCAGGGTTTTCTTCCAAAGCTTTATAATAATTCCTGGCGGCTTGCTGATAATCACCTTCCAGATATTTTTTATTTCCGTCACGTATCAGTCTGGCTTCACTCTGGGCATAGCCTGCCTGTAGCGCAATAAAAAATAATATGATCAAGTGAATATATGTTTTCATATCTATTTGCTTTGCGTTCTCATCAAATATTTAGCCAAAAAGTTTAATTTTTCCTGCCCATTCACTTTTTCTGTCGGCTATTACTATTTCTATCAATATCAAAATCAGCGCTGCTCCCAGCAAATATTGGAAACGATCTTCATAATCGGAATACACTTTGCTTTTAAATTCGGTTTCTTCAAGTTTGTTGATCTTTTCAAAGATCTTATTCAGTCCTGCTTTTACATTATCCGCCCTGACAAAAATTCCGTCTCCAGATGAAGCGATCTGCTGAAGCATTTTCTTATCTAATTTTGTAATTACAGTATTTCCCTGACTGTCTTTTTTATATCCGGTTTGATTTCCATACTTATTATATATAGGTATAGGTGCTCCTTCTATCGAGCCCATACCAATTGTGTATATCTTGATATCCTTTTCTGCTGCTGCTTGAGCAGCCTCAACAGCATTTCCTTCGTGGTTTTCACCATCGGTAATAATTATGATGGCTTTGCTGTGGTCGTTATCATCAAATGATGAAACTGCCGTTTGTATCGCCTCTCCAATGGCTGTTCCCTGTGCCGGCACAACATCCGTGCTGATTGAAAAAAGAAACAATTTGGCCGCTGAATAATCTGTTGTTATGGGCAACTGCAGATATGCTTTTCCGGCAAAAATAATAATACCGATCCTGTCGCCATCAAGCCTGTCTATTAGTTTTGAGATAGCTTGCTTTGCGCGCTCCAGCCTGTTCGGTTCAATATCTTCGGCCAGCATACTGTTTGATACATCGAGGGCAATGATCATATCAATCCCTTTTCTTTTCATTTCCTCCAGCTTACTGCCTGTCTGCGGATTTGCCACGCCAAAAACCAGAAAAATATAAGCCAGCATAAGGATTACAAACTTTACCACCGGCCTGCTCTGAGATTTGGCAGGCATGAGACGATTCACCAGCGAAATATCCCCAAAACGCCTGATCGCCTTTTTCTTCCAGTTCATCATCAACATAAAGATGACAATAAACAAAGGTATCGCAAGCAATGCATACAAAAATTCTATGTTCTCAAACCTGATCATTTTATGGTAAAGTTTTAAAAACCGTATTTCTTAATAAAATCTCACTAATAAACAATCCAAGCGCTATTATTGCAAACAATAAAAACTCTTCATGTACCCTTTCAAAATGTGTTACGTCAATCTTTGTTTTCTCCAATTGATCAATTTCATCATAAATGGCTTTCAATTTTTTATTGCTCGTTGCCCTGAAATATTTCCCATCTGTCATTTCAGCTACTTTTTGAAGAAGCTCCTCATCAATCTCCACTTCCATATCAACTATATGTTTCCTTCCGAAAGCATCATATTGGGGATAGGGCGCCGTACTGCGGCTTCCCACACCAATGGTATATATTCTAACGCCGTATATTTTAGCTATTTCGGCGGCAGAAAGCGGATCAACAGAACCCATATTATTAATACCATCCGTTAACAAAATGATAACCTTACTTATAGCATCACTGTCTTTCAACCTGTTAACCGCAGTAGCAAGTCCATCTCCAATGGCAGTTCCGTCTTCTATCATTCCGCTTTTCACATCCTTAAAAAGGCTGCTTACTACGGAATGATCGGTAGTTAAAGGAACCTGTGTAAATGTTTCACCACTGAATATAACCAGTCCAACTCTGTCGTTTGGGCGATTATTGATGAAATCCTGAGCAACATTTTTTGCCGCTTCCAGCCGGTCAGGTTTCAGGTCCATTGCCAACATACTGCCACTTACATCAAGCGCCATCACAATATCAATGCCTTCAATAGAAACATCCTCTCGTTTAGTGCTGGTGTATGGTCTTGCCAGTGCAATAATTAAAGCAGCCACAGCCAGCAACCGCAAGGCAAATAATCCATGAATCAGATATTGCCGCATACTTTTCCCGCTCTGTTCAAATACAGAAGTTGTTGACAACTGTATATCAGCATGTTTTTTGCTGTTCCTGTATATATACCAAACTACCAGTATGGGTATGATCAACAAGAACCACAAAAAGTATCCGTTTGCATATTCTTCACCGAAAAACATTTTATTTCCTTTTTACTTCATTCAAGCTTTTTCAGTTCCCCTTTTGTTAGAATTCTTTTCAAAATCATCCTTAACTCCATCATTATCGTATTTGGGAATTGTTTGTTTAACAAATTCCTCAGCATATTTCTGAGCCTTATCATTTTCAGTTGGAAGCGGTTTTTCTTTCGCAAACTTAACCATATCCGCAGATGATAAAACTTCTGACAACTTATCAAGAAGATTTTTATCCAGCTTTGCCTCCCTGACTTTTTCAATAATCTCAAAAGAGGTCATCTCCATTGCATTGATATAAAATCTTCCATCCAGATATGTCCTCATGATATTGGTTAATTCGGTATAGTATTCCTTGTATTTTTCAGCCTGCCAAAGTTTCTTGTGTCTTAATTTTACAAGTTCGTTCACAGCAACCACATGCGGAGGCAACTTTGGTTTGGGTTTTATCCAGGTAAATTTCTTTTCCTTTTTGCGCCAAAACCTGAACCAAAGCAAAACAAATACGATCAGCAAACCACCAATAATCACAAAAAACCAGGGTAAAAACTCCCGGAAAGTATAGGGTGCATCCATCGGACCTTTAATAGGTTTTATAGCTGCCGTTGTATCAACCTCCACTGTATTCACGGCCAGGTATGCAGGCTGAGTAATAACATGATAGTCGGTTGTATCATCCGGCATCATGTAAACAAAATCAACCGGTGGGATTTGATAAAATCCCGAATCAAATGAAGTTACAGTGATGTTTTGTTCAAGATTCAGCAAATCCCTGTCGGTGTATATAATCGAATCTATTTTTGATCTTTCAGTTATCTCCACTTTATCAGTAAGTGTATCCTGAAAAAACGGCCAATCAACCACGGCATCTATGGGGCCGGTAAAACTGAGCTTATAGGAAATTTGATCCCCGATAAGGATGGTATCCTTTTGCAGCCGTGCCGAAACATTTACCTGTTGCGCCCGGATTCCCGGAATACCGAACGTTATGATTAGAACCGATAAAATATATATTTTAATCTTCATCGCTAAAATCTGGCTTCTCTTTTTTTGAATAATTTTATCAATGGTCTGACATAATCCTGATCAGTAGCAATTTTTACAGCATCAATGCCGCTTTTAACAAATATATCATCAAGGTAAATGTCATGTTTATGCACAGTCTGATAGAAATCCCTGCGAAGTTTCCGGCTTGCAGTATCTATCCAGAGTAATCTACCTGTTTCTGCATTTTTTATTCTTGCCATGCCCATTGCAGGCATAATTCTTTCACGAGGATCATAAATACGAACAGCGATCACATCATGTTTGCGATTTGCTATTTTAATAGCTTCCTCAAATCCCTTATCAAAAAAATCGGATAAAACAAATGCAGTACACTTTTTCTTAATGGCATTGGTAAGAAACCTCAGCGCTTCGGCAATATTGGTTTCCCTGTTTTCAGGCTTAAAATCAATCAGTTCCCTGATAATCCTCAAAATATGAGAGCTTCCCTTTTTAGGAGGAATAAATTTTTCGATCTTGTTACTGAAAAAAATTACACCTACCTTGTCGTTGTTTTGTATGGCAGAAAACGAGAGAACCGCAGCAATTTCAGTGATCATTTCTTCCTTGAACTGCTGCCTGGTACCAAATTCATTCGAACCGCTCACATCAAGCAGCAACATAACGGTAAGCTCGCGTTCTTCCTCAAATACTTTTACATAAGGATGATTGAAACGTGCCGTTACATTCCAGTCAATACTGCGTATATCATCACCATATTGATATTCCCTCACCTCACTGAAAGCCATTCCCCGGCCTTTGAATACGCTATGATAATGGCCCGAAAAGATTTGGTTCGACAAGCCCCGGGTTTTGATCTCTATTTTCCTTACCTTTTTAAATATCTCTTTTGCTTCCACAAGTAGTTTGAAATTTGAATTAATAATTCATGAAATTAATTCAGTGATTTTTTACGGAACTTCAACAGTATTCAAAACTTCGTTAATAATATCCGTCGTTGTAATATTCTCTGCTTCTGCCTCATAGGTAAGTCCAATACGGTGACGCATCACATCATGAGCCACAGCCCTTATATCCTCGGGAATTACATATCCCCTTCTTTTTATAAACGCATAAGCTTTGGCAGCAAGCGCAAGGTTAATACTTGCCCTGGGTGATCCACCGTAATGTATCATTCCTTTAAACTTGCTGAGTTTGTATTCTGAAGGGAAACGGGTAGAAAAAACAATATCCGTAATATAGTTTTCAATTTTTTCATCCAGATATACCTCACGGACTATCTCGCGCGCTTTGAGGATATCTTCCGGCTTTAAAATCGCTTTTGTTTCAGGGAATTCACCTGTGATATTTTCACGGATAATCAGTTTTTCATCCTCCTTGCCGGGATAATTCACGATCACCTTTAGCATAAACCTGTCAACCTGTGCTTCCGGTAAGGGATATGTGCCTTCCTGTTCTAATGGATTTTGTGTTGCCATTACAAGAAATGGCTCCTCAAGCTTATAGGTTTGATCGCCGATTGTAATTTGTCTTTCCTGCATGGCCTCAAGCAAGGCGCTTTGTACTTTTGCAGGCGAGCGGTTGATCTCATCCGCTAGTATGAAATTGGCAAAAATGGGTCCCTTCTTTACCTGGAATTCTTCCTTTTTCTGGCTGTAAACCATTGTTCCAAGCAAATCGGCAGGAAGCAGGTCGGGTGTGAACTGAACCCGGTTGTATTTAGCTTTTATGGTTTTTGCCAATGATTTTATGGCAAGTGTTTTTGCCAGCCCGGGAACACCTTCCAGTAAAATATGACCATTTGACAATAAGCCTATCAGCATGCTTTCGAGCATATGTTTCTGGCCTACGATCACTTTATGCATTTCGATGTTGAGCATTTCAACAAATGCACTTTCCTGCCTGATATTCTCATTTAATTCTTTAATATCGGTTTCTTTCATATTCCAAACGATTTATTTCGAATTATTCAACAAACGCAAAATTATTAAAAGCGTATTTAACCTCTGTGTTAAAAAGTGTTAAAGGATTCGTTAACAAATGTTAAAGGATTAATAACCAAAACCTTTTTGGTAAGTCTTTTCTCAGTAGCAGGAATCATTCAAAAAAAAGACTTAATTAATTGGATTCTTTATTATCTTTGCAAACAGAAAAAAAAGGAACGTAAGAATCTGCCGATTAGCCAAGTTATTCAGTTAATTCATTCACTTTGTGTAAAAAAGAATTATTTAAGAACCTGAATAACGACTAACAATTCTGTTTAATGGAAAGGCAGCAAACTTAAAAAACATGAACAAAAAAATATATAGTGTTATAACAGGTACCGGAACCTATATACCTTCGGAAAAGATCAAAAATGAAGATTTTTTAACCACAGAATTTTTTGATGCAGAGGGAAACAAGCTTGAAAAACCTAATCAGGAGATCATTGAAAAATTTCTTGAAATCACCACAATCTCAGAAAGAAGGTATGTTTCCAAGAATCTTGTCACATCAGATATTGCAAGTTTTGCTGCAAAAGATGCCATTGAGTCGTCAAACATCAACAAAGAAGAACTGGATTATATTATTGTTGCCCATAACTTCGGTGATGTTAAACATGACATTAATCGTTCGGATACAGTACCCAGCATGGCAGCGCGTGTAAAACACAAACTTGAAATAAAAAACCCTGAGACAATAGCTTATGATCTTCCGTTTGGTTGTCCGGGTTGGTTGCAAGCCCTTATACAGGCAGATTACTTTATCAAATCCGGTGATGCAAAAAAGATACTTGTTATCGGAGCAGAAGTATTATCGCGCGTCTCAGACCCCCATGACAGGGATAGCATGCTGTATGCTGATGGCGCCGGGGCGACCATATTAGAAGCAAAACAAAGTGAAACACCTATCGGTATCCTCGCACACAAAACACGATCCGATACATTTTTATTCTCACAAATGCTTCGGATGGACAAATCATACAATCCCGATAAAAAACATAAAAATGATATTTTCCTGAAAATGAATGGAAGAAAACTTTACCAATATGCTCTGGAAACTGTACCATTAGCTATTAAGGACTGCCTTGATAAAAGCAAAACACATCTTAATGAAATTAAGAATGTCCTTATCCATCAGGCAAATGGTAAAATGGACGATGCTATTCTGAAAAGACTTTACAGGCTATTCGACATCAAAAGTATTCCGAAAAATATTATGCCTATGACAATTTCATGGCTTGGCAATTCTTCTGTTGCAACCTTACCAACGCTTCTGGACCTAATCTCTAAAAACAAACTTAAAAACCATAAAATAAACAAAAACGACAAGCTTGTATTTGCTTCGGTTGGGGCAGGAATGAATATCAAT
>CAZTAW010000184.1:0-6817 GCA_964611705.1 uncultured Bacteroidales bacterium | reverse complement strand
TATTTTTAAATTTCCGGGGAACAAATTTGATGGTATCATTCATCACTACCTCAAGTGCCGGTTTAGCCAGCTCGGGCATACGAAGGAACCATTGCAATGAAAGCCGTGGTTCAATAACTTCATCGGTCCTTTCAGAAAATCCGACCTTATTTACGTAATCCTCGACCTTAACAAGATGTCCTTCTTTCTCAAGGTCGTGAATGATCTTTTCTCTTACTGTAAAGCGATCTTCTCCGATGTATAATTCCGCAGCCTTGCTCATGCTACCATTGTCATTGAATATGTCAATAGTTTTTAGCTTGTGCCGCATCCCGATTTCATAATCGTTGGGATCATGAGCGGGTGTGATCTTCAGGCATCCCGTACCGAATTCAACATCAACATAATCATCTTCTATAATAGGTACCGGCCGATTTACAAGCGGCACAAGAACTTTCTTGCCCTTCAGATGAGCAAATCTTTCATCACTGGGATTTATACAAACCCCTGTATCACCAAGAATAGTTTCCGGGCGTGTTGTGGCAATGGTCACATACTTGTCTTCTTCACCTTCTATGCGGTATCTTACATAATAAAGTTTTGATTGAACCTCCTTGTGAATCACCTCTTCATCAGATAGTGCGGTAAGCGCTTTCGGATCCCAATTTACCATACGAACTCCGCGGTAGATCAGGCCTTTATTATACAGATCAATAAAAACGTCTATCACACTTTCGTAGAGGGCTTCATCCATGGTAAAACGAGTACGCTTCCAGTCGCAGCATGCGCCTAGTTTTTTCAATTGCTCAAGGATAATTCCGCCATGCTTTTCCTTCCATTCCCATGCATGGTTCAGGAATTCCTCCCTGCCAATTTCTGATTTTTTAATGCCTTCCTGCCTGAGTTTATTTACCACCTTGGCCTCAGTGGCAATTGAAGCATGATCCGTACCGGGTAACCATAATGCGTTCTTTCCAAGCATGCGGGCACGGCGTACCAATACATCCTGCAAAGTATTGTTCAAAATATGACCCATATGAAGTACTCCGGTCACATTCGGAGGAGGTATTACAATACAATAAGGCTCTCGCTCATCAGGTTCCGAATGGAAAAGATCATGATCCATCCAGTACTGATACCATTTATCTTCGGTTTTTGCAGGATTGTACTTGCTTGGAATATCCATTATTTCAGATTTTTAACATTGCTTACAGGTCTGCAAAAATAGTAAAATGGAATATTTTACATCAGAAAACATATTTTTTTCTCATTTTCGTTCGGCATGAATCAAAATAATAAAACTTCTCATTTTCATGAATTTACGCAAATACCACTTGTTGTTTGTAATGGTCATAGCCGCGGTATCATTTTCGGGTATGGGAAAACACTATCATCACAGCAGCTGAATGAAATATCACCTTCGATATAGATCAAAACAGTCTCTTAGTAATTAATGAATTATTTTTTTTCTTTCTCGTCCAGCTTATCCAAATCATCCATTCCCTGAATTTTCATTCCTTTGGAAATTTTGGAAATCGTCTCCAAATCAATAATACCTGAGATGCTCATAACTGTGAATTCATCACCGTCGTAAGCGATCATCAACATTTCCACAATTTCACCATCTTTTTCCCTGGTCAGGAAACGAACTTTGCTGTCTTTTTCATTAACAACCATCAAATCCTTGAACTCGCTCATTGGGATCACCTTTTCAACTTCATTTATAAAGTCAATAGTTGGCTCACCTTCCGGCTCATAACTCAGGATCATTAGTCCGTCAAGGTTGCTGATGGTTTTATTGAAGTTTTCCGAATCTTCACCCTCAAAATCATTCATGTTTGAAAAAAGGCTAAACATTTGCTTGGAAATATGCACGGAAGTAAATCCTTTTTCACCTGCAAACCTTTCATACAGTTTTTCAACAGACGACTGTCCCATGCTGAGCAAAGGAGTCAGGATGAATAATACTACTGCGAATTTTAAAACTTTTGTTTTCATAGTTTTTTTTATTTTGTTATTTTTTTCTGTGTTTCGTAAAATTTCGATACTTTGGAAACTTCATCAACACCTTTATCAAAGGTCTTGATTTTGCTAAGCTGTTTCATTCCTTTATCAAATTCCGCAAGTGTACCTGCCGGTTCGAGACCGGTATTGAATTTGGCAGAAATAAAAATCAATGCCTGCCTGGTTTTGTTATATGCTATTTCGGTATCCGTCATTGGTTTCAGGAACGAATCGAAAGTAATGAACAAACCGATAATGATAAGAATGCCTGCAGCAACACCCGATGCTACATATAAATACATCTTACGTGCGGTTCTGAGCTTTCTGGTTTTTGTTTCCTGAATACCATCCAGTATTTTTTGCTCAAATTCATCCCCAGGCATTTCTCCCTTCGAAGCATCAGCAGCATAATTAAAAAGATGCTTCAATGACTGAAGATGGCCGGACACATCTTTTTGGGAGAAGTAATTTTTCAGTATTACTTCTTCTTCAAGGGAAGTATCACCTGCAAAATATTTCTCCAGTATTTTTTCAATTTCTTGAGAATTCATAATTGTTTTCCTTTATCATTTCATCTCGCACTTTTTTTCTGGCGCGTGATAGATTGGTGCGCACTGCACTTAAGTTCATTTGAAGTATTTCACTTATTTCATCAAATTCGTAGCCTTCAATGTCTCTCAGTTGAATAACCATCTTTTGAAGTTCCGGTAATTCATCAATAATTTTATGAACGCGATTGACCGTATCAGAAAGTTCCATCTTTTCGTCCGGTTCTTTTTCATCGTATTTCATTTCATAATCCGTCATTTTTGCTACTTTGTTTTTTAATGATTTCAGCTTATCGAGACAAAGGTTTTTTGTCACTGTCATGGCAAAAGCTTCCACACTTTTGTATTTTACCAATTCATCCTTTTTTGCCCACAGCCGGAGAAAAATCTCCTGTACCGTGTCTTCGGCTTCTTCTCTGCTGTTAAGCAGTCGCCTCGCGAACCGGAACAGTTTGTTTTTGCAAGGCATTACTTCTATTTGAAACTCTTCAACAGTCATTCTATTGGGGTAGACGATTTTGCTAATAAAACATTACATTTCCTATTTGTAAAAATTCTAAATTCTTTTACATGAATATTCAAGCTTGTAAAACTTACTAATTTAATTATTTTTGTACGTTTTCTATATAGGATAAAATTCAAAACAGTATTAATAAAAAACGAAGCTTATGTTGAAAAATCATCCGAAAGGCCTATTTGTGGCATTCTTTGCCAATATGGGTGAGCGTTTTGGTTTTTACACGATGATTGCGATTTTCGTGTTGTTCTTGCAGGCCAAGTACGGTTTCTCCGCAGGCAAAGCCAGTCAGATTTACGGAATATTTTTGTTTTTCGTTTATTTCCTGCCCCTTATTGGAGGTATTCTGGCTGACAAAGTATTAGGGTACGGTAAAACGATCAGTATCGGACTGATTGTCATGTTTATCGGTTACTTTTTCCTTGCCATGCCCACTGAAATGAATAAAGGTTTTGCCTTTGTTCTTTTGGCGCTGGCAGTAATTTCTTTAGGTACGGGTTTGTTTAAGGGTAACCTGCAAGCCCTGGTCGGTAATCTCTACGACGATCCAAAATTCGGACGTTACAGGGATATCGCATTTAACATCTTTTACATGGGTATTAACATCGGTGCCATGTTTGCTCCCACAGCAGCAGAAGCTGTAAGTAACTGGATACTTGGTAAAGACGGTTATACTTATAATGCGAATATTCCGGCACTGGCAAGGGAATATCTGAACAACAATCTAACTGATATTACCCAATATGCAGTTTATGCGAAGGACCAAATCCAACACGCAGGTGAAGCATTTACCCTTAGCGGGATGGATTCATTTTCAGGTAAATACATCAACATCCTGAGTGAATCCTATCATTATGGTTTTGGAGTCGCATGTATAAGTTTGATCATTTCCATGCTTGTATTCTGGGGATTCCGCAAGTATTACAAGAAAGCGGACATTACCGAAAAGCAGAAATCAAAAAGAGAAGACATGAAAGACCAGATGGTGAAACTTACTCCCGAACAAACCCGCGAACGTTTGATCGCACTCGGTCTGGTTTTCTTCGTTGTGATCTTCTTTTGGATGTCATTCCATCAAAACGGATTAACACTTACTTTCTTCGCGAGGGATTACACCCAATCATCCGTCGGGCAATTTACAAATTTATGGTTCGACCTGTTTGGATTATTGACAATATTTCTCTCGGTGCTTGGCCTGATCTTCCTAATAAGAAAGAAAAGCACTTCAAAAGAAAGGATCATTGGTTTGATCGTCTTCGTGGGATTTGCCATACTCGCTTACCTGCGGTATGATTCATACAGTTCTTCAAATCCCTTTACACCACAGAAATTCCAACACTTCAATCCGTTCTTCATTGTTGCGCTCACGCCCATTATTGTGGCACTTTTTGCATGGCTGAACAAAAAAGGCCGTGAACCTTCCGCACCCAAGAAAATCGGTATTGGCATGCTGATCACAGCAGGTGCGTTTATGATCATGGTCATTGGATCAATGTCGCTTATTGGATATAGCCCTAAAGAACTGGGAGGTATTGTAGCTCCATCAAGCGTTCTGGCATCGCCCTACTGGCTTATCGGAACCTACTTTACGCTGACCATCGCCGAGCTATTCCTGAGCCCGATGGGTATTTCATTTGTTTCAAAGGTTTCGCCACCGCAATACAAAGGTTTGATGCAGGGTGGATGGCTTGCTGCAACGGCAATCGGTAACTACCTGATTTCCATCCCCGGATTGCTTTGGGACAGGATACCGCTTTGGGCCGTATGGGCAATTCTGGTCACCTTCTGTATATTATCAGCATTGTTCATTTTCTCAATACTGAAACGTTTGGAAAGAGCAACAAAAACCTAATTCATTAATCCTTAAAAACGAATAAAAAATGAAACAGATAATAAATATATTAAAACCGGTATTTTTTCTCGGCGTTTTCATTTTAATGTTAACTGCCTGTGAAGAAAAAATAACCTACGAATCAGAAGCCCCGGCTGATGCAACCCAGGACCTGCCTATGATGATCAGCGTGGAAGGGGGGACTTTCACAATGGGTACAAACAGATACCTCAAAGATACCACGGCTGTTAAATTCATTGATGAACTTCCGGAACATGAGGTTACGGTAAAAGATTTCAAAATCTCAAAATATGAGATCACCAACCTGCAGTTTTGTAAGTTTCTTAATGAAAAGAATTACGGCAAAGGTGACACAAGCTGGATAAACATCAGTAAACCGGAATGCTTCATTGAATATAAAAATGGCAAATATCATCCGGAAGAAGATAAGGATTTTATGCCAGTAGTTTACGTCACCTGGGGAGGTGCGAAAGCATATTGCGAATGGGCAGGTGGACGTCTGCCTACCGAATCCGAATGGGAATATGCAGCCAAAGGCGGTGTTTTCTCTCAGGACTTTGTATATGCGGGGAGCAATGAACCCGATTCCGTAGCCTGGTATGCAGATAATTCCAAAAGCATGGAAATTGACGGTGATGACTACGATGTACCCGGCAGTGTTGGTACCAAATTTCCCAATGAGCTGAATCTTCACGACATGAGTGGAAATGTTTGGGAATGGTGTAGCGATTTGTACACCATGAACTATGAATCAGCACCAAACAAAAGCGGTTGGCGTGTATTCCGCAGCGGTAGCTATATGGATAAACAGGATGATCTGAGACCCGGAAACAGAAGCGCAGGCATTCCTGAAAGTACCTATTCCTTTGCTGGTATAAGGCTGGTTCAGGATGTTGTAATGGATACCATACCTGAAACAACAGAATAAACAACACAATATATATTATTAAACAGGGTACCACAGGTGCCCTGTTTTTTTTATTTTTATGCTCGATGTATTCATGGGGACATAACAGAAGATTTAATGCTTACGCCAGTTATTTCAGGAAAATATTCGGCGAACGCGTTCAGAAATTAAGTATCAATGCAGGCCTGAACTGCCCAAACCGTGACGGAACCCTTTCCTTAAACGGATGCACTTACTGCGACAATGATGCATTCAATCCTTCCTACTGTATGCCTTATAAATCCATTACAAAACAGATCAAAGAGGGAATGGATTTTCATGCCAGGAGGTACAGGCGCGCAAATAAGTTTCTTGCCTACTTTCAGACCTTTTCAAACACTTATGCCCCGATTAAAAAACTTGAGAACATTTATGCTGAGGCACTTTCCTTTCCAAATGTCATTGGTCTGATCATCGGTACAAGACCCGATTGTATCAACAAAGACGTTCTGAAACTATTGAAAGACCTGAATAAAAATTATTATATCCTGATTGAATTCGGTATTGAATCCTGTTATGATAAAACTTTAAAAAGACTTAACCGTGGTCATACTTTCGCAACATCTGTTGAAGCCCTTAAAAAAACATCAGAGGCCGGGATTAAAACAGGCGGACATTTTATTTTCGGTTTGCCCGGAGAAACCAAAGAAGATATGCTAAAAGAAGCTAAAATCATATCGGAGTTACCTTTGGATACAATTAAGTTTCATCAGCTTCAGATCATCAAAAACACGCAAATGGAGAAGGAATACAGACAAAAACCTGCTGATTTTTACACTTTTTCACTTGATAACTATGTTGATTTCATCATTTCTTTCATCGAAAAGCTCACCCCTTCCATAGTCATAGAAAGATTTTCCGGAGAAGTACCGCCCAGGTTTCTTTCAGGCACCGGCTGGGGAATGATACGTAACGATCAGATATTAAATCTTATCGAAAAAAAATTGCAGGATAAGTCTACCTGGCAGGGC
>CAZTAW010000183.1:0-6839 GCA_964611705.1 uncultured Bacteroidales bacterium | reverse complement strand
GTTATAACAACAGGGCGATGTTTATTGCCTCAACGGGATTAATGAAAAACGGATGGGCTTTCACGTTATCAGGTTCCAGACGATGGGCGCAGGAAGGATATGTTGAAGGTACTTTTTATGATGCATTCAGCTATTTTCTTTCCATTGAGAAAAAATTTAATGAAAAACACAGCCTGGGATTGATTGGCTATGGTTCTCCCAACAGAAGGGGAAGAGCAGGCGTTTCAGTTCAGGAAGCCTATGACCTGGCCGGAACAAATTATTATAATGCTTATTGGGGATATCAGGATGGTAAGAAAAGAAATGCCCGTATCGGTAATTATCATCAGCCCATGATCATGCTTTCGCATTACTGGACTCCCAAGGTAAAAACAAAGATCACATCAACGGTATATTATAATTTTGGCAGAGGCGGTTCAACAGCCCTGAGTTGGGTTGAGGCCGATGATCCCCGCCCGGATTATTATAAAAACCTGCCCAGCTATTATCAATTCATTGAAGATTTTCAGCAATATGAAATTCGGCTGCATGCCTGGCAGAATGACGTGAGTGTAAGACAAGTAAACTGGGATCATTTTTACTTTGCCAACAGCAAATTTCTGTACACGGTCAATAATGTAGATGGCATCGAAGGCAATGATGTTACCGGTTTACGTTCGAAATACATTATAGAAGACAGGCGAAACGACAAAAGTAAGCTGGGTTTCAAAACCAATTTTCAGCATAAGATCAATGAAACGATCAATCTTTCGGGTGGGTTGAATATGATATGGTACAAAGGTTATCATTTTAAAGTTATTGAAGACCTACTCGGTGGTGAATTCTGGTTTGATATTGACAAATATGCCGATCAGGAACCCATGGCCATAACACCTGAGTCACAAAGCGATCTGAGGCATCCCAATCATCTGGTATATGAGGGAGACAAATTCGGATACGATTACAATTCCAACATCAATAAATATGAGGGATTTGTGCAAAGCGAATTCGAGTTCAATAAATTTGATCTGTATGCCGCATTTGATTTGTCAGGCACAACATTCTGGCGGACTGGCAATATGCAAAATGGTAAATTTCCGGAAGAATCCTATGGTGATTCGGAAAAGCAACATTTTTTGAATTACGGAGCCAAAACAGGGATACTTTATAAAATATCCGGCAGGAATTACCTGAGTGCAAATGGGGCTTACTTCACCAGAGCGCCTTTTTTCAGAACAGCTTATATTTCGCCCCGAACGCGTGATCATGTGATCAGCAACCTGCAAAGTGAAAAGATATTATCCGGTGAATTCAATTACATCATGCGGACACCTGTTATTAAATCAAGGCTTACATTGTATTATACACAATTTAAGGACCAGACCTGGGCAAGAAGCTTTTACCATGATGACCTCAACAGTTTTGTTAATTATCTGATGACCGGAGTTGACAAACAAAATGCGGGAGTTGAGATCGGCATAGAAGGTAATATTACTTCAGAGTTCAGTTTGCGGGGTGTGCTCGGAAAAGGGCAATATATCTACACTTCCAGGCCCAATGTTACCATTGCCCAGGATAATGATTCTAAGATACTTGCTGAAAACAGAAAAGTTTACCTGAAAAACTATTTTGTTGGAGGAGGACCACAAACCATTGCATTGATCGGAGTAAAATACAATTCCCCCAAATATTGGTTTGCTTCTTTAAGTGCAAATTATTTTGATGATGTTTATATTGATATCAACCCTGAGAAACATACAAAAGAAGCTATTGATATGTTTTATGAAGGCGACAGCAGATTAGACCAGGTTCTGGATCAGGAAAAATTACCCAGCGCTGTTACCCTGGATTTCTTTGGCGGTAAATCATGGAAAATTGATGATATTTATATCAGCCTTGTTGTGAGTGTGAATAATATACTTGATAAAACAGATTTCAGAAGCGGCGGATTTGAGCAATTGAGGTACGATCCGGAGAATATCAATAAATTTCCGCCCAGGTATTTTTACCTGTATGGCAGAAACTTTTTTATTAATTTGAGTGTAAGGTTTTAAGTTTGAAAATAATTATGATCATGTTCAATAAATCATTGAAATCAATTGTAGCGGTTTTACTCGCAGGAATTTTTATTACCGCTTGTGTTAAAGAAGATTTTGACAAGCCTCCGGTTGGCTCACTGCCTGTTGGAGAGGTTTTAACGATTTCCGAGTTAAGACAGATGTATGCCGATAGCGGTGAAACAGATGTTGTTTTTAACAGGGATTATTCCCTTTATGCAACAGTTACCATGGGTTCCAGCAGTGGAAATATTTACAAAAATGCTTATATTCAGGATGATGGAGGTGCAATTAATCTTCATCTCAAGGAGAATGGAGGGGTACGTACAGGGGATTCCATCAGGGTTTATCTGAAAAACTGTGTGCTGTCAAAATATAATGAGCTTTTGCAAATTGATCAGGTGGATAATGACTCCAATATCATAATCATTGCCAATCAAAAATATATTGATCCCGTTGCGGTAACAATACCTGAAATCAAAACAGGGGCTTACGAATCATTTCTTGTAAAGCTTGAAGATGTGGAATTTGCCGAAAATGAATTGAATAAAACATATGCCAACCCCAATGAATCAGGGAACAGAATTCTGGAAAACTGCAGTTTTGAAACATTGATTGTACGTACAAGTAATTATGCAAATTTTGCCGAAGACAGCATCCCTGACGGAAAAGGATCAATGGTAGCTGTTGTTGGCAGATATAACGACGACTGGCAATTATATATCAGAACGCTTGATGAGGTAAATCTTACGGGAGAAAGATGCGAAGGAGGCGGAGGATTAGAACAAATGTCAATTGGTGAGGTGCGTGCACTTTATGCCGGCAGCCCGGTAAGTTTGCCTGCTGAGAAGAAAATTGCAGGCGTGATAACTTCCGATACTGAAAATGATAACCTGCCGGGAAAGAATGCCTTTATTCAGGAAGTTGATGGAGATGGCATTGCATTGCGTTTTAGCGACTGGCATGACTTTCCGATGGGTGCAGAGGTTGAGATCAATATTTCAGGGCAGGAGCTTTCGGAATACAATGGATTGCTGCAGATCAATAACCTGCCCTTGGGTAATGTTGTTCAAACCGGAACATCGGAATTACCCGCCCCAATGGAACTAACCATTGCAGATCTGCTCGCTGACTATGAAAACTATGAGGCAAAACTGGTGAAACTATCCAACGTAACCATCTCAAGTCCCGGTGGGTACGAAACATACAAGTACACAACGGAACTGAATGATGGCACAGGAACAATTAATATGTACACTTATGATTATGCCACCTTTGCTGATGAGAAATTTCCAACCGAAATTGTTGATATAACGGGGATTGCATCTTATTATGAAGACCCGCAAATCTCTATTCGAAATCCTGATGACGTGGTTATTGTCGGCGGAGGCAGCACCTATATTGATGAAAACTTTCAGGACCAGGTGTCATATGAGGACATAGATATTGAAGGGTGGGTGAATGAGGCCGTTACAGGATCACGCAAATGGATTGCCAGGGATTATGATGGAAATTTCTTTGCCCAGGCAACATCTTATCAGAGTGAAGAAGCCAATGAATGCTGGTTGATTACAAAATCCATCAACCTGAATGAACTTTCAAACCCAAAACTGGAGTTTGAATCGGCAATGGCTTACTGGGCGCATGATGGATTAAAAGTGTATATTTCGACAGATTTTGATGGTTCCGATATTTTATCGGCAAGCTGGGAAGAAATTAACTGTTCCCTTGCCGGTGAACAAAACAGCAACTACGAATGGGTTGAGTCAGGGATAATAGATTTAAGTGGTTATTCAGGAACTGCCTATATCGCATTTCAGTATGAGGGTGATGATAATTCAGGTAATACAACCACTTATCGTATTGACAATGTAAAGGTTTATGATGAACAGTAAACAGTTTGAAATAATTTTATGTTATTTATATACGTTATTGTTTTAATTTTGAGTAAAAATTTTAACTGATCAATTGTGAGTGATAGTTTAGTAATCATACCAACATACAACGAGAAGGAGAATATTGAAAAGATCATCCGGAAAGTTTTTTCACTGCAAAAGGAGTTTGATGTATTGATAGTTGAGGATAATTCGCCTGATGGTACGGCTGATATCGTTAAATCCCTCATGGATGAATTCAAAAACCGGCTGTTTATAGAAGAAAGAAAAGGAAAACTTGGATTGGGAACTGCCTATATTCATGGTTTTAAATGGGCGCTGAATCATGGTTATGATTACATTTTTGAAATGGATGCCGATTTTTCGCATAATCCCGATGACCTGCTTCGTTTGTATGAAGCAAGTGCCAGAGAGGGTGCGGATGTTGCAATCGGTTCAAGATATATTACCGGTGTCAACGTGGTAAACTGGCCTATCGGCAGGGTGTTGATGTCGTATTATGCCTCTTCTTATGTTAGATTTGTTACACGTATGAAAGTCAGGGATACAACGGCTGGCTTTAAATGTTATAAAAGAAAAGTGCTGGAAACCATTGATCTCGATAAAATCAAATTTACCGGTTATGCTTTTCAGATCGAAATGAAATTCACAGCCTGGAAACTTGGATTCAATATTGTGGAAGTGCCGATTATCTTTACCGACCGCACAAGGGGAGAATCCAAAATGAACAAAACCATTTTCAAAGAAGCCATCTTCGGCGTCATTAACCTAAGGTTTAGAAGTATGTGCAAAAATATCAAACCTGTTCAACAGCATTAATATAAACCACAGAGAACACTGAGTTTCCTCAGGATTATACGGAGTAAGGAACAGTACAACCTCTTTGAATTAATCTGAAAATGAAAAGGAATTATATCATAAAAAATGCCCTTATCGTAAATGAAGGCAAATCATTTCAGGGAGAAGTTTTTATTAAAGATGGCCTGATAGAGAAAGTGATTGATTATTCGATTGGTGCCACTTCAGCGGAAATTAATTATCAAAACATTGATGCCACAGGAAAAATATTGATCCCCGGTCTTATTGATGACCAGGTTCATTTCAGGGAACCCGGATTAACAGACAAAGCGGATATATATACCGAAAGCAAGGCTGCTGTGGCAGGGGGTATTACCTCTTTCATGGAAATGCCCAATACAGAGCCTCAAACATTAACGCATGATCTTCTTGAAAAAAAATACAGATTGGGTGCGGAAAAGTCGCTTTCCAACTATTCGTTTTACATTGGTGCCTCCAACGATAATTTAGATGAGATCGTAAAAACAAATCCGGCTAATGTGTGTGGTATAAAGGTTTTTATGGGCGCTTCAACAGGAAATATGCTGGTAAATGATCCGGTTACACTGAACAATATTTTTGCCTATGCGCCTTGTTTGGTCGCCGTTCATTGCGAGGATGAAACCACAATACAAAGCAATCTTGCCCGCTACAAAAAAGAATATGGTGAAAACATCCCCATATCAAGCCATCCCCTGATCCGTTCTGAGGAGGCCTGCTACAGATCATCTTCTTTTGCAGTTGACCTGGCAGAGAAACACAATACCCGCTTGCATATTCTTCATTTATCCACAGCCAGGGAACTTAGTCTGTTCGATTCACAGATTCCTCTAAAAGACAAACAAATTACAGCAGAAGTTTGTGTGCATCATCTCTGGTTTGACCAGGAAGATTATCAAAAACGAGGCACATTTATCAAATGGAATCCTGCCATAAAAACCAGAACAGACAAAGAAGCTTTGTTCATCGGGATGCTGGATGACAAGCTGGATGTAATCGCCACAGACCATGCACCACATACCAGAGAAGAGAAACAGAATAACTATATGAATGCTCCTTCCGGGGGTCCCCTGGTACAACATTCGCTGGTGACCATGCTGGAATATTATCACCGCCGGGAGATCAGCCTTGAAAAGATCGTTGAAAAAATGTGTCATGCCCCGGCAGTTTGTTTCAATATAGAAAAACGCGGATTTATCAGGAACAATTATAAGGCCGACCTGGTTCTTATTGACCTGAATGATTCCTGGACGGTAAAACCTTCAAATATTTTATACAAATGCGGATGGTCTCCCTTTGAGGACTTACAATTCAAATCCAAAATATCACATACCTTTGTAAACGGAAATCTTGTTTTTGAAAATGGCCGTTTTAACGAAAGTGTAAAAGGCGAGCGATTAACATTTATCAGATGAAATTACTTAAGGTATGAAGAAATTTGCCTGTTTATTTATAACCATAATAATTTTTGCAGCCTGTTCAAAAAAAATTGAAAAGGTTATTGCCGAATCCTTTCCGGATGGAAATCCCAAGCTGGTGAAATATCTCAAAAAAGAGGAGGGAAAAACGGTGGTGATCAAGGAAATCGTCTATTACCCGGATGGAAAGATGCGTTATGAAGGAGAATACAAAAACGGACAACGCCATGGTAAATGGGTGTATTATTACCCCAATGGCAAAAAATGGAGCGAAGGCATCTATCTCAACGGCAAACGCAACGGTCTTGGCATAACCTGGCACAAAAACGGACAGATTTATTACCAGGGAGAATACAAAGACGGCATTCGCACCGGCACCTGGAAATTCTGGGATGAAGAAGGGGTGTTTGTGAAGGAAGTTGAGTATGATTCTGAATAAAGATTCTTATGCCTGTATTTTATATTGAATGACTTGATGTTCGACATTTCTAACAAAAGCCTAACCTCCCGGATAATAAATTCCCGCATCCGGCCCGAGCGGAAGACCAAGATAAAGCCAGGTTACCAGCAAAACAGTCCATACCAGGAAAAAAGCAATTGAATACGGTAACATTGTGGCAATAATGGTACCTATGCCCGAACGGGGTACATAT
>CAZTAW010000182.1:0-6842 GCA_964611705.1 uncultured Bacteroidales bacterium | reverse complement strand
TCAGGAAAACATAATAACTGGTCGTTGCAGACCAATACAGGAATTAATTTGCTTTCGCCTGGAAAAGACAAAAAATCAAACTTGCGGTTTCTTACTTTTCTGGTTAATACGATTAAAGCAGTTCATGAACATGCTGATTTGCTTCGTGCAAGCATCGCCAACGCAGGAAACGAACACAGGCTTGGTGGCAATGAGGCGCCACCGGCTATCATTTCGGTTTTTATAGGATCGCAGTTAAGTAAAACGCTTGCTGAGATATTGGAAACCGGTATCGTGCAGGCAAAAAACCAAAACGGGATGAATATCCATATCCCCAAGATCCCGGAGATATTGCCTGATAATACCGATAGAAACAGAACATCTCCTTTTGCTTTTACGGGAAATAAATTTGAGTTTCGTGCGGTTGGCTCCTCAGCTACCTGCTCAAATCCAATGATTGCATTAAACCTGATGGTGGCCGATCAGCTTAAAAATTTTAAAAAGGATGTTGACCAGCATATCAAAAAGAAGGTAAAGAAAAACGAGGCTATTCTTAAAGTGATCAAGAAGTATATAAAGGAGTCGGAAGCTATTCGCTTTGAGGGAAATAACTATAGCCCGGAATGGGTAAACGAGGCAGAGAAGAGAAGGTTGTCAAATACCAATTCAACGCCTGAAGCACTGAAAACATATATATCCGAAAAATCTATGAAATTGTTTCAGGACAATGGAATCCTAACACCACGAGAGAATGAAGCAAGATATAAAACACGGCTTGAAAACTACACCAAGCAAATACAAATTGAATCGAGGGTGATTGGCGACCTTGCCACAAATCATATTTTACCTGTAGCTGCAAAGTTTCAGAACACTTTAATTGAAAATGCCAGGGGACTTAAAGAAGTGCTTGATAATAAAACTTATTTTAAATTATCGAGGAATCAGATTACAAGTATCAAAGCGATTTCGGAACATATCAATGAGATCGTTACAAATGTTGAACTGATGAAAGAGGAAAGAAAAAAGGCTAACCGGATTGAAAATATTGAGGAAAAGGCTCTGGCTTATAGTACAAAAGTGCTGCCGTATCTTGAAATTATCAGAAGGCATGTTGATAAGCTTGAGCTCATGGTTGCCGATGAACTCTGGCCACTTCCCAAGTACAGAGAATTATTGTTTGTCAGGTAACACTTTTCAACATTTTACGTTAAATATCTGTTTAAAACTATTAGATGATAATGTTATGCTGAGAAGAGTTTTATTATTGATGCTGTTTGGTTTTTCAGTTTTTGCGACCCATGCACAATTAAGGGTGGTTCCTGCCAGCAATCAGTCCTCCGAATCAATTAAGCCCGGGTTTTATTATGCCTTGCCCATGAGCGGGCTTAAATTTGATATAACTGTAAAGAAAACCAAAGTAATACCCGGACCCTACCATGCCTATGCTGAAAAATATCTTGGCCTGCAAAATGTACCTTATACAAACAACACCAGTTATGAAATTGTTGATGTGAAATTGTCAAGATTTACCCTGCCCGACCCTGATCAGTTTTATTTTGTAGAATATGCTGAGCAGGATTACAAAGACGAACGAGCAATGGAACTTACCTTATCAGAGGCTGGTATAATCACCGGTTTTAACAATCCATACGTAGCATCGGAATCTTCTGATATCATCATCGAACAGGATGGTCGAAGTAAGCAAAACAGGGATATTTTTCATTACCATGCTGAAAATAATTTATATGAAGAAATTGATACCGTGATTCGGAAGATTACGATTGATACCCTCACCATAGAAAAAGAGTTTTACCGTTCTTCATGGCAACAGAAATCAAGTGAGCAAAAGGCCAGTGAAGCTGCCAATTTTATCAGACGCATCAGGGAAAATAGGTTTTTGCTGATCAGCGGTTACCAGGAAGTGGATTATGGCGAAAGCATCAAATACATGGATGCAAAACTTCAGGAACTCGAAAAAGAATATTTATCCCTTTTTACAGGTGTAACTATCAGTTCTTCAATCAATTATTCTTACCTGATTATTCCTGATAAGGAGGATGCAGGAAGATCAATAAGCCTTTGTAAATTTTCTCCTGCAAGAGGAATAGTGAGTGCCGGGCAGCAAGGTAATGATGTACGCATTGAAATCCAGCCCCTTGGAGTTGAGGAATCCCTTAAAGATTTCAATAAAATGAAAGGTTCGGATGGAAGGATTGGAGTTTATTATCGTGTTCCTGAACACATTGACCTTAAACTCACCATGGCCGGAGAAACCTTGCTGGTAGCCAATTTGTTATTAAGTCAGTTTGGAACTGTTTCGTACGGGCCTGTATATAATCCGCAGGTTCAATTCTATCCCTCAACAGGGAGTGTAAAACAAGCCAGAATAGAGATTACCGAATAGCTTTTCTGATTTTAATCAATTTCTCAAGCAACCCCTCCAGCAAATCCAGTTTAAGCATATTTGCGCCATCCGATTTTGCCTGGGTGGGATCAGGGTGTGTTTCAAGAAATATTCCATTCACACCAACGGCAATACCTGCCTTGGCAATGGTTTCTATCAATGTCGGCTGTCCACCGGTAACACCCGTAGTTTGATTAGGTTGTTGCAGGGAATGTGTGCAATCGAGCACCACCGGGTATCCGAAACGCTTCATTAATTCTATATTCCTGAAATCCACAACCAGGTCCTGGTAACCGTACATATTGCCTCTTTCGGTAAGCATTACTTTTTTATTACCTGAATTGGCAATTTTCTCAATAGCAAACTTCATCATTTCTCCCGAAACAAATTGCCCTTTTTTGATATTGATGGGTTTATCGGTATGGGCTGCTGCAACAAGCAATTCGGTTTGCCTGCAAAGAAAAGCAGGTATCTGAAGTATATCAACATATTCCGCTGCAATTACTGCTTCTGCTTCCGAATGAATGTCTGTTAAGGTGGGAATGCCATATTCGAAACTAACTTTTTCTATTATTTTCAATGCTTCAAGATCGCCAATACCCGTAAAAGAATTTAGCTTTGAGCGATTAGCCTTTTTATAAGAAGCTTTAAAAATGTAAGGTATTTTAAGTTTATCTGTTATGCTTTTAATCTTCTCAGCAATCTCAAAAGAATTTTCATCATTCTCGATAACACAAGGTCCGGCAATAAGAAAGAAATTATTGCTGTTGAGATGTTTTAGATTTGGTATGGAATGTAGCATGATACATTTATTTGGTGATTCAAAGATAGTGAAAAATAATATAGTCATTGGTCATTGGTATAATTGAGGATTTAAAATCAAAAAGTAACAATATTTACTTATTAAAGTGTTTCTAATCATTTTCTTAATATTTGATTTGTTAAGTTTTTAATTTCTCAGTTTTACAAGTGTTAAAATATTGTTAAACAATACTTACCTTTGATAAACTCAGCTATTCATGTGTTAAAATTTACGTTATTTGTAATTAATCCAAATAATCATGAAGATTGAAAAACACATACTGGCTATTACAACACTAGTGATGATAGCAGCAAACCTGTTTTCACAGCAAAACAGAAATATCGGCACGCTAGAAACTTCCGACAGCCCTTATAATAAGACATATGCATTGATCATTGGTATCTCGGATTATGCTTCAGAAACAATTGCTGATCTGGACTATGCAGATGACGACGCCCGAAGCATCAGTGATTTTATTTCCTCACCCATGGGCTGGGGCATTGATACAAACCAGATCACTTTCCTCCCAAACCATGAAGCTACGCGGGCAAGAATAAAATCAGAACTTCATAATTTATACAGTAAAACCGAGGCCAATGACCTGGTGATCGTTTATTTTGCCGGTCATGGAGATGTTGCAGAGTCATTTGGTGAGAACGAAGGTTATTTGCTCGCGCATGATGCATCCGGCCCAAGTGATTATTCCATTGATGGTGCCATTCCGGTTAAATACCTTGAAAAAGCCATCAGCGGTATGGCCAATAAAAATGCCAGGGTTTTATTGATAACAGATGCATGCCGTTCAGGAAAAATTGTTACCGAGAATGGAGCCGAACAAACCCTGGCTGCCTTAACCGCTAACTGGCAAAATGTAATGAAGCTCGTTTCAAGTCAGGCGAATCAGCTTTCACAGGAAGGCCAACAATGGGGCAACGGGCATGGAGTTTTTACATATTATTTAATTGAAGGCTTAAGTGGTCTGGCTGATGGTGCGGTTGGGCAGGAAGATGAAAAGATCAGCCTCATGGAGCTCTATAATTATGTGATGCTTACCGTTAGCAACGAAACAAGCGGATTGCAAATTCCGGCATTTGCAGGTAATGCTGCTGCACATATCGGATATGTAAACCCTGAGGCCAAAGCACTTGCTATGAAAAACAAGGACAAAGGCACAATACCTGCATTATACGCCTTGCGTAGCACTAACGAAAATACAATGTATGATCTAGACAGTGCGCAATACAAATTATTTAAAAGTTTTAAATCATATTTAAAAGAGAAAAAATTCATTGAACCTGATCAGGAAAATGCCTATCAGATTTTTTTGGAGTTATCCGGGACCGGTATTAATGAAGACCTCAAAAACCGCATGAAAGGTTCACTGGTAATTGCTATGCAGGAAGACGTACAACAAATGATAAATAAATACCTGCAAGGGGTAATTGACCTTCCGTTGGGAGCCGATTATGAAAGAGGAGCGCATCAGCTAAAACTTGCCCTTGATCTGTTGGGGCCTGATAATCTTTTTCGTGAAGACCTTGAAAAACGTATTGATTTTATGGAGGGCTTTGCCGTGATTCGGTCTGAAAACAGAAAGAAATATGAAATGGCAGTAATGTTGCTCGAAAAAGCCGTTGAAAAAAACCCAAATGCAGCTTATGCTCACGCCGCTTTAGGCCGTTTATATAAAAACCTACATCGTTTTGAGGAAGCCATTGAGGAAGCCAGGATTGCTATCAATATAGCACCCAACTGGGTTTATTCCCAAAAACTTCTTGGTGATATTTACCTTAACCAAAGAAGATACAAGGATGCAAGAGAGCAATACAAAAAAACACTTGAAATCTATCCGGGACATCCCTGGGTTTTAAATAACCTGGGCATAGTTTATCATCAGCAGGGTCGTTACCGCGAAGCCTCCGAATACTTTCAGCTATCGCTTAACAGGGATAATAAAGTTACTGTACCTCTTTTCAACCTGGCGAGTGTTGCCAGGGAAGAAGGCAGGTTCAAAGAATCAAAAGACCTTTACCTTGCAGCCATCGAAAGCAACCCAAAATACGAAAGCGCTTATCGTCAGCTTGGGGATTTATATGTAGACCTGGGTTTTACCGAAGCCGAAGAACTTTACCTAAAAGCTGCCGAACTGGAACCTTTTAAACCCGAAGCTCTTGTTGACCTGGCATATCTTTACCGCACTACAAAACCTGAGGAGTCACTTGAGCTTACACTAAAAGCCATCGAACTGAATCCACTTTATATTTGGGGATACAACAGGTTGGGATGGTACAGGTACAATCAGGGGAAATATGAGGAAGCTAAAAAAGCTTTTCAGACGGCAATAGATAAAATACCACATGCACCGGAAACCTACCGCAATATGGCTTATTTCTACAAAAACAGAGAAAACTATGAGGAAGCTGAAAAATATTTCATGAAATCTATTGAGGTTGATTCACTGTATTTTTATGCATACCTGAACCTGGGTGATCTTTACGAAGACCAGAAGATGACTGGAAAAGCAGAATCAACTTACCTGAAAGCCCATGAACTGTTTCCCGAAAGCCCTCACCTTTCGATGGAATTGGCTGATTTCTACTTCAGGCAAATGGATTTCGAAAAGGCCGAAAAATACTACAAAGTCACGATCCAAATAGATACATCTTATGCAAGGGCATATTCCAACCTGGCTTTTACCCTTCTGGAGCAAATGAAGTTCAATGAATCAACAAAGCTTTTCAAAGAGGCCATCCTTCATAATCCATATGAAAATGACCCTTCGTCCATTGCAACAACAATTGACCTGTATGCTTCTCAAATGCTATATAAAAAAGATACTTCAAAAGCAATTGAAGCTTTCACCCAAAGTCTGAAAATAGACAGTACCAATACAAATGCCTTGTTTCATCTGGCAAACCTGAGCTACCTGCGGGGAACCCCTGCTTTAGCTAAAGATTATATCTCTAAAGCCTTACATCAAGCCGACATTACTGAAAGCCATAGATTAAAATACCTAAGCCTTCAGGGAAAGATTTACATTGACCTGGAAAAAACAAAGGCTGCTGTTGAAATCTATGATAAAATATTAGAACGCTCCTTGCGGGCTGATTATCTTGGTAAGATGATCTGTATGTACCAGCTAAAAGAAAAGCATCAACTGAAAGAATTTCTTGCATTTATCAGAAAAGAAAATCCTACTTTATTATCTGATAAATATATTGAGAGAAACTACAGTTTAAATTCAATCAAATTAATTAATCAAATTATTTCTAAATACAATGAAAACTAAATATGTATACATACTCAGCCTGGCTGTATTCTTCAGCCTGTCAGGGTTATTCGTGAATCCGGCAAAGGCCGGTGTAAATCTTAAGAACGGGAATTTCTACATCAGCTATACGGATATTGTGATCCCCGGGCCGTTTAAGATGGAGATCACACGTACTTATAATTCCAAATCCGTTGAATTGAATGTTCTCGGTTTTGGATGGGGTTGTGAGTACTTTACGAAAATACAAATATCAGGTGATGGTTCCTTGATAGTCATAGAACATGGAAGTGGCGGTAAAACAAGGTTCGACCTGATGAATGAAGATCCTGCATTCGTTGACCGGGCAGTTAACGAAATAGCAAAGGCTGCCATGAAAAATGGCGATC
>CAZTAW010000181.1:0-6862 GCA_964611705.1 uncultured Bacteroidales bacterium | reverse complement strand
CAAAATATAATTAATTGCGGTTTCGGTGCGGATAATCAAGGTTTACAGCCCGCATCAGCTTCGGTGCTTTTCGACAGGAAAGTACCACGCATTCCGCAACTAATCATATTTGCGAACCGTTGGTGTGCAACATCACAACTGAAATTATATTGACATTGATTATAAAAATTGTATTTTTGTATCTATGGGAGAAAGAGCATACATAACACCTGAAGTCTTCAAATGGGCAAGAGAATCAGCCAAAATGACTGAAGATATTGCAGCAAAAAAGGTAACTGTTTCTGTTGATAAATTTAAGGAATGGGAAAATGGAGATAGCCAACCAACCATACGACAAGCACAAACATTAGCAAAAGCATATCATAGACCATTTGCCTTATTTTTTCTTCCAGACATACCAAGTGATTTCCAACCATTACAAGATTTTAGAAAAAAAGGCTCAAAAAAACTAAGTACCTCTTCTATTTTTATTATTAGGGAAATCCAACAAAAACAGACGTGGATAAGTGAAGTAAATGAAGAGAATAATGAAAACCCTTTGCCATTTGTTGGTAGATTTTCTCAACATAATAATCCATCAGAAATTGCAAAGGATATTTTAAAAACTTTGGGTATTAAACCTCTGAATTATAAAATCACTTATTGGAAACAGGATAACTACATTAATATAGCAGTTGTATTTGATTGTAGACAGAATCCTGTAAAAATGAAGGAAAAATAAACGCCCAGTGTATAACAGCACCTATGCCCAATAGCCTATGAAAGAGCGACTTGAAACGTTTGTACCCCGCTCAAAGTTCGTACCGGAGGACAAGTTCGAAGCCCGCAAAACGGCTACAGGGCATAGTTGCGCAACGTTGGCAACAATATCAAAAAAAACTTGCATTTGATTTAAATATGGTGTATTTTTTCACCAAAACATTCAACTATGGCAAGGCAAAGTATATCATTCACAAAACCAAATGACGAGTGGTTAAAAAACCAGGTGGATAGTAAAGAATACTCCAGTAAAAGTGAACTCGTCAATGATCTGATCAGGCAAGCAAGAAAACAGCAAATCCAGATTGACTGGATCAGAGCCAAACTTGAAAATTCTGAAAATAGCGGATTTACCAAGGATAGCAAAGAACAAATCCTAAAACAATCAAAGTCTTTACTGAATGACTAATTATAGGCTAAGGAATGCAGCTAAGGAAGACTTGATAAGAATTTATCATTATGGTCAAACAATTCGGAATGGCTCAGGCTGACAAGTATTTTAACACATTCTTTGAATATTTTCAAGTTCCACCAAAGTAATTTCCGGAAGTATACCTACCCTGCCAGGATAACCGATAAATCCAGTCCCCCGGTTCACATAAATATATTGCGGATTTCCATTGTTTTTGTATAATCCGGCCCATTGTTTATATACATATTGGGCAGGGCTCCATTTAAATGCGGGGGTTTCTATTCCGAATTGAAACCCGTGTGTGTGTCCTGAGAAGGTAACGTCAATTTCAGGATATTTTCTGCGGATAACTTTTTCCCAATGTGAGGGGTCATGCGACAATAATAGCTTTACCGGCCTATCACCAAGCCCGTATAACGCTTTTTGTATATCCCCGTGCTTTGGAAACCGGCTGTGAGCCCCCCAGTTTTCCACACCAATTACAGCTATTTCTTCTCCATTTCGATGGATCACATCATGCTGATTATTCAACAATTTCCATCCTATTCGTTTATAAAAACTATTCAGCTTATTGACATCTTCCTGCTTTTCTTTCTTTGATTTCCAGCTTGAATAATCTCCATAATCATGATTTCCCAATATGGTATATACACCATAGCGTGCACGAATTTTTTTCAGTATTTTTTCAAACCTCAAAACTTCCTCTGAGGAAAAATTCACCATATCACCCGTAAAGAACACAACATCAGGATTTAAGTTATTAATTATATCAACCGCTTCGCGCATAGGCTCTACAGAAGACCAGCTTCCCAGATGCAAATCTGAAAACTGAACAATCTTAAATCCCCTGAATGATTCCGGCAACCGGGGTATCCGAATGTTAATACGCCTCACCTTAAAATCCGACACCCACTTGATCATTCCGATCAGCAATCCACTGAACATAACGCCACCGGCAATGTAACCCATATTGGTAATAAATTTACTCCTTGAAATTTTATTGCCATGTTTGGCTTTGGTTTGTTTTTCGCGTTTCTTTTTAACAAACCGGATTATATGCTGAAAAAGCCAGATGATATCAGCAATCAACAGAAAAATAACCGTGAAGAGCTTGGCTGCATAAGCAATAAAAACAATCCCGAAAGAATATGTTCTGATGCCCGCCTGCCAGTATCTTATGGGCTCAAATGCAGATGTTACCAAAAGTACAAATAGCAAAGCTATTGGTAGCCAGTAGAGGGCAGTAATACTTATTTTGATCCAGCTTCGCTGTCGCAGAACTTCTTTTTGCAGCGATTTCCATAAATAAACATCAAGCAGGATCAATACCACGATAAATGGATAATAGGAAACATATTTGGGTAGTGAGGCCTGTATCAGAAAATAACCTGATAGTAGTAGAAGCAAGACGATGAGTACATATATTAATTTCCGCATTTACTGCTGCAAAATTACGTGGCAATAATAAAAACTTAAACTTAACCCGGTGTTAAAACAAATTAACATTGATATTAATAAAACATTATTAATCAGCAATTCAGCTTTAACGAATTGTTAAGGGAAATATTTTCCATAAATTATTTTGGATAAAAATACCAGGCCTTTTCAAATCACATCTTAACCCACTTATTAACCGGTTTCATTTCTGGCATAGTTTTTTATTTTATCTCATCCACAATGATAGAATAAAATGAGAACGCGCATTTTAATTATCACCTTTGTACTTACCGCCTCATCAGCGCGAAGCCAATACTATAATTATAATAATTATATGTTTTTTGATGAAATGAGCGTGAATGTTGGCTATGTTCTGCCCGTAAAAACTTATCATTACGAATCGAAATACGGTATCTCATTTGGAAATTTCTTTGAGAATATCATTACCGAAAACATTGGCATTTACTACGGGGCAAGCATGTATCTTTTCAGGGTGAAAAAGGATGAACTATATGATGAAGAATTCGAATGGAGAACCGCGGATTTTGCATTTGATTTCGGACCCAAGATTTATTTTTGGCCGCATTATATTCAGTTTACCTATGGTATTATTCTGGGGGAATGGATCGAAAGCATTAAAAGTGCATACACACCGGCAATTGGTGTAAGGTTGGATAATGTGGACATCAGTATGCGATATACCCACAGCCCTGATTACTCATTTTTCGAGATCAGATTGTCGGCTTATATCTTTTGAAATAAGCAAAATAGGTGATAAATCAGATACTTGCAATTATTAATCAGTGGCGGATTGAAGGTTAAAAGTTACAAGTTTAAGGTTACATTTTCCTTTGTGCTGCTTTCAGGGTATTTTGCAACAATGAAACAATCGTCATTGGGCCAACGCCCCCGGGAACAGGAGTTATGAAACTGCAATTCCTGGCAACTTCCTCAAAATCAACATCACCAACCAATTTATAACCTGATTTGGTCTTATCGGATTTTACCCTGTGAATTCCCACATCAATTACAACAGCATCTTTCTTTACCATATCAGAAGTTACGAATTTAGGTTGTCCGATAGCTGCAATCAGAATATCAGCCTGTTTTACAATTTCATCAAGATTTTTTGTACGGCTATGACAAAGGGTAACTGTAGCATTACCCGGGTACTTTTTTCTTGACATCAAAATGCTAACCGGAGTACCAACGATATTGCTTCTTCCGAGAACAACACAGTGTTTTCCTTCCGTTTCAATTTCATACCTTTCAAGCAAGGTCATTATACCTGCCGGTGTTGCGGGCAGACAGGCATCCTCATCTGTTATCATTCGTCCCAAATTCACAGGATGGAAGCCATCAACATCTTTGTACGGATCAATAGCTTCAATTACTTTTTTCCCGGAAATATGATCCGGTAAAGGAAGCTGAACGATAAAGCCGTCAATTTCATCATCGTTATTTAAAAAATCAACAATACCAAGAAGCTCTTTTTCTGTGATATTTTCAGGATGTTTGTATACCGAAGAAATGATGCCAACTGCTTTACATGCTTTTTCTTTACCCGAGACATATGTTTGGCTTGCAGGATCATCCCCTATCAGAATGGCTGCCAGATGAGGGCTTTTTCCTTTATCATCAATTAGGTGGGCAACTTCTTCTTTTATTTCCTCTTTTATCTTTGCTGCCGTAGCTTTTCCGTCAATAAGTTTCATATACAGTATTTTCTAATTAAACCAACCAAAACAACTCAACTCCAAACTCCAAACACCCAACACCTACCTCCCCATCCCGGGAGCACTTTTGGCATTCTTCATCATCCGCATCATATTCTTGGCACCTCCCCCGGACATCATCTTCATCATCTTACTGCTTTGTGCAAATTGCTTGATCAGTCTGTTTACCTCCTGTATATCATTCCCACTTCCCTCGGCAATTCTTCTTCTGCGGCTTCCGTTAAGCAGTTTGGGATTTTCTCTTTCATCCGGAGTCATGCTGTAAATAATGGCCTCAATGCTCCTGAATGCATCATCATCAATATCGGCATCTTTCACCATTTTTCCCATTCCGGGTATCATGCCCATCAGGTCTTTCACATTACCCATTTTCTTGATTTGCTTGATCTGCTTGAGAAAATCGTTAAAGTTGAATTGGTTTTTTGATATTTTCCTTTGCAGCTTTTTGGCTTCATCTTCATCGAACTGCTCCTGAGCTTTTTCTACCAGTGAGACAATATCGCCCATTCCAAGAATACGGTCCGCCATTCGCTTGGGGTAGAAAACATCAATCGCATCAACTTTTTCGCCAATACCAACAAATTTTATGGGTTTATTTACAACAGCCTTAATCGTGAGTGCAGCACCACCGCGTGTATCGCCATCCAGCTTGGTTAAAACGACGCCCTCGTAGTCAAGTCTTTCATTAAAAGTTTTGGCAGTATTCACTGCATCCTGACCTGTCATGGCATCTACTACAAAAAGAGTTTCCTGTGGATTGACGGCTTTCTTGATAGATGAGATCTCATCCATCATCTGTTCATCAATAGCCAAACGACCGGCAGTATCAATAATAACCGCATTATATCCTTTTTCCCTGGCATGTTTGATACCGTTTTTGGCAATCTTAACCGGATTTTTTTTCCCTTCTTCAGTATAAACTTCAATACCGGTTTGTTCTCCCAAAACTTGCAACTGATTGATAGCAGCAGGACGGTAAATGTCACCGGCAATGAGCATGGGTTGTTTGGAACGCTTTGTTTTCAGGTAATTGGCCAGTTTGGCAGCAAAAGTTGTTTTACCGGAACCCTGCAAACCGGCCAGCAGGAATATCGCCGGAGTACCCTTTTCGTTCAGTTCAGCCCTTTCGCTTCCCATCAATTCAGCAAGCTCATCGTGCATGATCTTTACCATCAACTGTCCTGGCGAAACAGCTTGCAGAACATTCTGTCCAAGCGCTTTTTCTTTTATATCATTGGTAATTTGCTTGGCAATATTATAGCTAACGTCGGCATCAAGAAGCGCCTTGCGAACCTGCTTCAGGGTTTCTGCAACATTCACCTCCGTGATATGCCCCTGTCCTTTAAGTATCTTAAATGACCGTTCAAGTTTATCTGTTAATCCTTCAAACATATCAATGCTAAATTTTTTGCAAAAATATAAAAAATTGACTGGATAACCGGACGTTTAATGCTATGCAATAAACAATACACCAAACAAACACAACACCAAACTGTCAAAACACAAAACACCAAACATCTCTAAGAACAAAATTTAAACATTTCTTAAGCATGCTTTAGTTTCTTTGGTATAATTTTGGCAATTATTCGAAACAAAAATCAAAACCTTGTTTTATGAGAAAAAGTTTATTATTAATCCCCTTGTTAATGCTGCTATTAACAGGGTCTGATGTTCCATACGGATCAATGTATAAACCTGTTTTCATGTACAGGCCTGATATGGAAAAAGCAGTCAGGATAGGTGAACCGAAAAAGCTGGAAAATCCCGGTAAAATTTACCTGAAGGATAGTTTTATCTTTATTAACGAAAAATACTATGGCATTCACATCCTGGATAACAACAACCCTGAAAATCCTGAAAAGCTTGGCTTTATTTATATTGACGGATGTATGGATATGGCCATGAAGGGAGACATTATCTATGCAGATAACGCGGTAGATCTTATCGCGATTAAAACCGCCCCGGAATTTGAAAACATTGAAGTAACAAAAAGAATTCGTAATGTTTTCCCTGAAATAATTTCGCCTGACGGATATTACCCCGACTGGCAGATTCAGGAGAACCGCCCTGAAAATTCAATCCTTGTAAGATGGGAACCCAAAAATTAAAACAACTGACCATGAAAGATAAAGCTCAAAATATTTTTATCGCAGCTATTTTGGTTACACTTCTTGCCATAAGTTGTGAGAAATCATCAGATAACGCCGCAGCTCTCAATGAAGCCGGTACTGGCGGGTCGCTGGCCAGATTTACCATCGCCAACAACCACTTATATACGGTAGACATGAATACGCTCAAGGTTTTTAGTCTTGATGATTTGGGAAATCCTGAACCAAAGGATGAAAAGTATTTGGGTTTCGGAGTTGAAACTATATTCCCAAGAGGAAATACACTTTTTCTGGGAACCCGGACCGGTATGTATATTTTTGATATCAGTCAATCCGGCTCGCCACAAGAGCTTTCATTTTACAGCCATGTTTTTGCATGCGATCCTGTTGTAGCCGATCAGGATTTTGCC
>CAZTAW010000180.1:0-6869 GCA_964611705.1 uncultured Bacteroidales bacterium | reverse complement strand
AGCCAATGGAAAGCTACGAGGAATAGGGTTTTTTGATTTGTCCTAAGGACTCCTTTATAGAAGGTTTGCCTGAAGGCTCCTTTGAAGAAAATTTGGTGTTTAACCTAAGCCTACGTTTTATTCATTAGTAACCAGTCTGAAACCCGCAACCCGCAACTCGCAACCCGAAACTACTCCGCCAGCCATTCCTTCAATTTCGCAATAAGCTCTTCTTTCTGTTCATCCGGCATATTTGCAATACGGGTTGCGTGGTGACCGTTTTCCTTTACAAACTTAAAAATATTTTCTTTTCCTTTAACAAAAACACCTGAGGCAGACCAGGGATCATGTTCGCCATAGATCAGCAATATTTTCGGGTCTTCTTTTTCAAAGAAGTCGAAAACTTTCTGATTGGTTTCCGGTATGAATTCAATATTTGCAAGACTGTCGGGCAGGAATACCTCGTAAATATAACCTTCTGCATCGGGTATGGAAAGGTATTTACGAAATGGCTTGGTTTCGTAGCCATAATAACCAAGTTCCCTGGCAGCCTGCACAAAAAACGGGAAAATACCGGCCCCGCTTTCAACATCGAAATACTCCGGTCCTGAAACCTGCTTAAAATGCTTAAACAGCTCTTCATTGCTTGCATTTTTATCAGGAATGCCTGATATATCCGCAACCCATTGCCAGAAAGCAAAAGAATATTCAAGTACGCAATAATCATAAATCACTTCCGGAGGTAACCTGAAAGTTAATCCTTTTGACTGAATGTATTCTTCAAACATAGGCATGAGACTGTCTTTTCTTTTTAAAATTTCCTTCTGAAATCTGCGAATTGCCCTTCGTTCTTTTGGCTTTCCGTTTTTTCTAATGAAAGGCTCATGCCTGCCGTCTTCAACGGCAAAATTCAGCGGAGCAACGTAGGGTACTGCAAAATCAACATCTCCGGGATAATTTGCTACAAGGTATAAAACAGTTTGTCCTCCCTTGCTTATTCCGGTGGCTATCCATTTATTGTTATATAAATCTTTAAATGTTGTGATTATTTTATGATGATCTGCGGCTGCTTCTTCCACAGTCAAATAATCCCAGTTGAGTGGCTCCGGTACGGATTCGCTGAAATACCTGTGTTCTATCAGAATTTCATTGGCATCAAGCAGGTAGTTTAATTCGTTTTGATAAAAAGGATAATTGCCATAGTCGGCAGCATATCCTTCGGTTGTAACCACCATTGGTTTATCAAAATCTTTGTGCAGGAGAAAAACCCGCTGGTTGAAAAATCCTTTTGTTGTATCATCATGATCAAGGGGTTGCCTGATCATGATCATATATTTGCCCTGGTAATCTTTGGGTGCAATCATTTTTTCGATGCTGATTACACCGGGTAATTTTTTAATTTTCGCGATGAATAAGGAATCACTGTTTTCTATAGCTGTGGCATTATTTTTTTTCTGAGCAAAGACAGCATATTGTGTAAACAGAAATCCAATTAGGATAATATATCTTAAAATTTTCATTTTTTATGAAATTAAAAATTAACACGCTAAAATACGTTGTTTTTCCGAATGAAATAAAAAAACCTCCCCGGAATTGAGGAGGTTTCTAAGGTTTATTGATGGAATAAATTTATCGTTTCTTTTTCGCACCTTTGATACGCATGCCATAGAATGATCGGTAAACAAAGAAAAGACCTACTGCTAAAAATGCAAGGCCAATAAAAGGTGTATAATTTGTACCGCCTGATTTTTGTGCATGCATAATAATCTCAATGGCAATTTCTGCTGCCAGCAATCCGAACAAAGTAGAAAACTTAATGATCGGGTTTAATGCTACGGAGGAAGTATCCTTAAACGGGTCTCCAACCGTATCACCCACAACGGTAGCTTCATGTAGCGGTGTGTCTTTTTGCTGCATGTCAACTTCCACCACTTTCTTGGCATTGTCCCACGCCCCACCGGCATTGGCCATGTACATGGCCTGGAACAGTCCGAATACGGCAATCGAAATCAGGTAGGCCACAAAGAAATTCGGATCAAGGAACGCAAAAGCCAGCGTGAGTGAAAAGATCACACCGAATATATTCCACATCCCGGATTGCGCGTACTTGGTACAGATTTTCACTACATTTTTGGAATCCTGCATATCAGCTTCTTTCTTATCAAGCTTAATGTGTTTCTTGATAAACTCAACAGCTCTGTATGCACCAGTTGTAACCGCCTGCATTGATGCACCAGTAAACCAATAGATCACTGCACCCCCGCTGAGGAATCCGAGTATAACTTGCGGATCCGTAAGTTCAAGTTGCAATAATCCCACTCTCTTCAGAAGCAGGATAATTGAGAAGATCATCGTGGTAGCACCAATTACAGCCGTACCGATCAATACAGGTTTCGCTGTGGCTTTAAAGGTGTTTCCGGCAGAATCGTTTGCTTCCAGGTGATATTTCCCTTCCTCAAAATTCGGTTCGAATCCATAATCATTTTTGATCTCGTTTTTGATATCAGGAAGCTGTTCTATTCTCGATAATTCAAACACGGATTGCGCATTATCGGTAACAGGCCCATAACTGTCAACAGCAATGGTAACCGGCCCCATTCCGAGGAATCCGAATGCAACCAGCCCGAAAGCAAAAATGGAAGGATAGATCATAAACTGATCCAGTCCGAGCGTACTTACGAAAAATGCACCAACCATGAGCAATGCAATTACCAGTCCTTGCCAGAATGCACTAAAATTACCTGTAACAATACCGGAAAGAATGGTCAGTGATGGCCCCCCTTCTTCCGAAGCCCTTACGATTTCCTGAACATGCCTTGATTTTGAGCTGGTAAAGGCTTTTGTAATCTCAGGAATGACGGCTGCTGCAAGTGTTCCCAAACTGATGATCGTGGCTAGCTTCCACCACAGATCCGTAACAATCATTTCATTTGGAAATTTTAATGTTCCAACCAGCAGATAACTTACAATATAGGTTACAATAATTGACATAAGTGAGGTAATCCAAACCAGAGAGGTGAGTGGTATTTCGAAATTAAATTTCTTGGAATGACCAAATCTGGCCTTCGACCAGGCCTGATTAATATAATAAGAAACAAGTGAGGTAAAAATCATCAGGATTCTCATGGCAAAAATCCAAACGATCAGAGTGCTTTGAAATGCTAATGCTGATGACTCAGTGGGAAATATTCCAAGCTGCGTAAAATCAATAGCCAGCACAATAAATGCGATCAAAGCAACACCGGTTACACCATAGGTTTCAAAACCATCCGCGGTAGGTCCTACTGAGTCCCCTGCATTGTCACCGGTACAGTCAGCAATAACGCCTGGATTTCTTGGGTCATCCTCAGGAAGCTTGAAAACGATCTTCATCAGATCGGCTCCAATATCTGCAATTTTTGTAAAGATTCCTCCTGCAATCCTCAGGGCTGATGCACCCAGAGATTCTCCAATAGCAAAGCCTACAAAACATGCACCTGCGCTGTCACCAGGCATATAGATCAAGATGACCAGCATCATGATCAGTTCCACACATACCAGCAACAAACCGACTGACATTCCGGATTGCAGCGGAATAGACATTACATTAAAGGGTTTGTTTTTGAGTGCTGCAAATGAGGTACGGCTATTGGCCAGGGTATTGATGCGAATTCCAAACCAGGCAACGCCGTATGAACCCAAAATACCAACAATGGTCCACATGAGTATCAGGAGAACTTTTGATATCCCGATACCTGCCACCAGACCAAGAAAATAGTAAACAATGGCAGCCGCAATGATCAGGAATAAGATACCCAGGAATTTCCCCTGTTGCAGCATATAGGTCTTACAGGTTTCGTAAATGATATTTGATACATTTAACATGGCCTTATGTACAGGGATTTTTCTGATCCTCGAATACTGGTAAATTCCAAAGAGGATTCCAATCAGAATAATAATTGTACCCCATAACAATAAGGTTGCACCATCAACACCAAAAACCGGGAAAAAACTTTTCTTTAAATCCGGTATGGGCAAGTCTGCTTCGCTTGCAAATGTTAATACCGGTAAAAGCAATAATGATAAAAAACTCAAAATTTTCTTCATAACAATTTGATTTTAGTTCAATTTTTCAGATGGGCTAAAGTATTAAAAAATATTTAAAAAATCAGACCTGTAGTAAACAAATTATTAAATGACGGGTTCTTATTTATATGGACAGAATACAGCGCAATCAACAAATACTTTTTACAGAATGTTCGTATTCTTTTTTTCATTGTGTAAAATATTTTCTATTTTTATTCATTGGTAAAGGAAGGAAAGACTGAAAATATGGATAAGATCAAACTTGAAATAATCGGAATGTCATACAGTCAGTCCCAAAGCGGGGCATATGCGCTGATCATGGGTGAAGCTGCCGGCAAAAGGAGATTACCAATTATCATTGGAGGCTTTGAAGCACAGGCCATTGCTATTGAGCTGGAAAAAATGAAACCATCCCGGCCGCTTACACATGACCTTTTTAAAAGTTTTGCCAATACCTATAAAGTCAACATCAAAGAAGTAGTTATTGATAAGTTCCAGGAAGGCGTTTTTTATGCCAAACTGGTTTGTGAGCATAACGGAGCCATAAATGAGATTGATAGCCGAACTTCGGATGCAGTTGCGCTGGCAATCCGTTTTAAATGCCCGATATACACGTATGAGAAAATCATGGCAGAGGCTGGTATATTGATGGATGAAAAGAAAAAAACAGCTCCGGGTAAATCCGCACAGGCAGCCAGAGAAAGAGCTGGTGAAAAAGGTCGGGGCTATGAATCCTATTCTCTGAATGAACTTTACGATCTGCTAAAAAAAATGGTTGCTAAAGAAGAATACGAAAAAGCCTCCAGGATTCGCGATGAGATCAATCGCAGAAAGGGATTCAAGTAACAGCCATCAAAATCAACATTCCATTCACTATCATTCCTGATATTTTTCATTTATCTTTGGCGGGGTTAAAATTTATACAGGATGATAAGATATATCTTCACTACTGTTTTATTGATAGTTGCAGGTTTTGTGTCAGGTCAGGAAAAGAAATCCTTACAAGCCAATCTTGTAAAAAAATGGACACCGGTCAGTGTTATCTCTGCTAAGGATAGCCTGAAGGATGTATTCCATAAAAATGATCACCTGAGTTTTATACTGAAAGATCATGAATTTACCAGGTTCTTTGCAACCGACAGTGTAATTGCCAAAGGGGAATGGAGTCTTTCCGATAGCCTCCTTAAACTTACATACAACCTTAAACCACTCCAAGAAGAGGTTGATTCAACAGTATATGAAGTAATTGGCGATCAGCCGGTTTTAATTTATTATCACCAGGGGAAAGAACTGACAAGGTTCTCGAAAATGGAGTTGAAATCGGTGCGCGAAACTGTAGAATATATTGTGCTTAAATGTACTTCGGATTCATTGGTATTATCAACCAATGGAGGTAAATTAATTTTCACTTCCCAAATAGTTAGGGTTGCATCGGAAGGTGACTCGGGTTTTGGGTTTACTTCTCTCTATCGTGGCATTATTGGTATACTTACGGTTTTAGCCTTTGCTTATATTTTCAGTGTGAATCGAAGAGCCATTTCATGGCGTATTGTGAGCATCGGACTGGCTGTACAGCTTGTGATTGCAGTAGCTGTATTAAAAGTGCCTTTTATCCAGAGCATGATTGAGTTTATCGGTAAAATGTTTATCAAGGTACTTGCATTTACCAAAGTCGGCAGTGAGTTTATTTTTGGTGGATTACTTGATACGGAATCCTTCGGGGTAATATTTGCTTTCCAGATATTGCCAACAATACTGTTTTTCTCAGCCCTGACCAGTATTTTCTTTTATTATGGAATTATTCAAAAGATCGTTTATGGTCTGGCCTGGCTGCTCACCAAAGCATTGAAAATATCCGGTGCTGAAAGCCTCTCGGCTGCCGGAAATATTTTCCTCGGACAAACAGAATCTCCATTGCTCATCAAAGAATACTTAAAGAAAATGAACCGCTCGGAGATTATGCTGGTAATGGTTGGTGGTATGGCTACCATAGCCGGAGGTGTTCTGGCTATATATATCGGATTGCTTGGCGGAGATGATCCCGTTGAACAATTGTTATTTGCCAAACACCTGATCACAGCTTCGGTTATGGCTGCACCGGGCGCTATCGTTGCTGCAAAAATGCTGGTGCCTCAAACCGAACCTATCGAAAGTAAAATCGAGATTTCCAAAGAAAATGTGGGCAGTAATTTTCTGGATGCTATTGCCAAAGGTACCGGACAGGGAATTAAGCTTGCCGTGAATGTTGGTGCAATGCTGATTGTTTTCCTCGCCCTTATTGCCATGGTAAATTATATTCTTCAGTGGATCGGAGGCTGGACCAGCTTGAACGAGTGGATTATCTCTATTACTGCCGGACAATATGATAAGCTCAGCCTTGAGTTTGTGCTTGGTTATATTTTTTCACCCATTGCCTGGGCTATTGGCGTTCCTGCTCAGGATATGACACTTGTTGCACAACTTTTTGGTGAAAAGATCATATTAAACGAAATGATCGCCTATAAAAGCATGAAGGAACTGATTGATGTTTCAGGTTTTGCTTATCAGAAATCTGTTGTTATTGCAACTTATCTTTTGTGTGGTTTTGCCAATTTTGGATCGGTTGGTATTCAGATCGGCGGAATTGGTGCGCTGGCTCCCAACAAGAAAGTTCTCTTATCCCGTCTTGGATTTCGCGCCCTGGTTGGTGGCGCTATTGCCTCCATGCTTTCTGCAACTATTGTTGGAATGATTATGGGGTGATTGGTTATTAGGCGCTTAGGCTACAAACCTAACCAACATGTTGTTCGTTTTCTACACTACAAAAACACTAAAATCAAAAACAC
>CAZTAW010000179.1:0-6914 GCA_964611705.1 uncultured Bacteroidales bacterium | reverse complement strand
TGATTTTGGCAGAGTAACAATATTCAGTTTCAATTTTTATTATCATAAATTATTCCCCGAATGATATTTTCGCATTGACTTTAATCAGGGCTTTTTGTATATTTGAGGCAAAACATCAAATATGGCCGGACTATTTTCATTTTTCAGGAACTTGTTTAAGAAAAAACAAAACGCAAGTGCAAAGGGTTTTGTGTTATTTGAAATTACCGGAACCGCATCAAGTTTTAATGTAACTTATACACCATCCGATAAGAAAACCTACCAGTTACCGGAAGTGAAAAGCGGATGGCGATACAGCTACGAAGGCAACCCGGGTGATTACTTCTACTGTGCAGCCCAGGCCAACCAGCGAAATGCATCAGTAGCGGTAAAGGCAATTTATCATGGAGAAGTCATCATGGAAAAATCTGCCTCTAAAAACTATGCTGTGGTAATTTTATCAGGCTCACTGCCCAATCCGGCATCATAGCTTATTTTTCCTGTTTACAATAAGCATCCAAAACCTTGTCAACATTGGTGGCACCAAGCTGTTTGGCTTTTTGCCAGTCTTTGCATGCAAGTTCTCTTTTGCCTAAAAAGTAGTATGAATTTCCTCTGTTAACATAGGCATCGCTATAGCCTGGATCGTATTGAATGGCTTTACTTAAATCTTCTACAGCTTCATTATACTTTTTGAGCTTTCCTCTTGCAGTGCCCCTGTTAAAATAAGCATTCGCAAAATCAGGTTTAAGTTCTATTGTTTCGTTAAAATACTCAATCGCCTTTTCAAGATCATTCATGTAATAGCATGATAATCCGCAATAAAGCGAAGAAAGTGTATCATCGGAACCCTTTTCATAAGCTTTTCTGAAATTATTAAGTGCTTCTTTGTAGTTGTCGGTATAGAACTGGCCCATTCCAAGATTAAAGAATGCATCCGCATTTTCAGGTGCCAGTTGCAAAACCTTGTTGAACTTTTCAATTCCCTCTTCGTACTTTTCCCGTTCATAAGCCTGCACACCTTCCTTGAACAAATTATTCGCAATTTTTCCCATATTGATCTTAGGCATAGAGTCCTGCCGTTTGATAGGGGGTCGCTTCGAGAGAACAGCCGTATGATTTCCATTTTCATTACCTGTATTCTCCTGTTGATCCTTCACCGAGATAGTATCTGCGGTTTGCTCCTCCTGTTTATCCGTTTTATTTTGATTTGAACCACAGGAAACTGTAATCAAAACAATGATAAAAAAGTATAATGTTTTCCGAGCCATAATTTTTAGGTTTTGCACAAAAATAGTATTTAAACATCAATAAGCCATAGACCTGTTAATAATCAAAAAAAATCCGGTACATTAGTTTTATCATACCGGATTACTAACCTGTAAATAATGCTCTTATTCTTCCAGGTCAACTTCTGCCGGAATTGATAAATGTCCCTGAACAAGTTCCCAGTTTCCATCAGTTTTGCGCAAAACACCAGTAAAACGAATCCCTTCAAAACTCATTGCTTGTCCTTTGTACATATAATTGTAACTCAGAATTTCCGAAAACCAGGCAGTATTCGCACTTTCATTTATTTTTATCAATTGTTCATTGATCGAAATATAGGTACTGTCAATTGATTCAAATTGCTTTTGAATCGCATTTTTAATTTGATCCCAGCCAATAAGTTTTTCATCGCTGTCAGTACCAATCATCAATATATCATCTTCTTCGGCCCATATCTTTTCAATAATGCTGAAATCTTTGTTTTCATTTGCAAGTGCATATTGTTCGAGTGCATTTTCTATTTTAATTTTTTCTGCTTCTAAATTAATTGCTTCCTGTTTTTGTCGATCGCATGCCACGATCAGCAATAAAGCAATTAGCAATAAAGGAACAAGTTTTTTCATGGTAATATGGTTTTTAAGTTTTAATATTTCGCTTGATTGGTGAAGTTACATTATTTTTTACAGAAATCAAAAAAAAGAATAATTAATGAAAGTTCCTAACTGCTTATTTATAATGATTCTATGAATGGGGCTGTTTTTTATATATAGATTTCTATATATATTTTTATAAATAATTTTTATTAATTCACTAATTATTTGTAAACTTGCACGCAGTTTTTGAAATCTTAGCTGAAGGTAAATGACCAAAGTAAAGTTTCGTAAATTCAGATATGTATTGTTGGGTATAATTGCCTTTGCTGTTTTGCTGGGATCCCAATTTGTTTTTGCTTCATTTCAACATCATGAAGATGAAAAAAAGGATCAGAATACAGTGCAAAAGCATAGTGAAGATTATCATAAAGAGATTGAAAAAGAAGAATTCAACGCGGGCGAAAAAATTATTGAACACATTATTGACTCGTATGAATGGCACATCGCCACTATTGGCAAAACCCATATAAGCATTCCATTACCTGTGATCTTAATACATAAAGGTGAGTTATTTGTTTTCATGTCGGGCAAATTTGATCATGGTCATAAATCCTATAAAGGCTTCCGCCTGATGCAGGAAGGTGAGCTAAAAGGGAAAATCGTACACGATCCCATGACCGAACCTGAATACAATTATCTTGATGAAGAAATAGTAGCAGTTGGCAAAAAAGGCGGTGAAAAAGATTACAGCTTACCTGTTGACCTTTCAATTACAAAAAATGTTGCAGCAATAATAATCAGTATGATTATACTGAGCTGGATGTTTATTTCAATTGCAAGAGCCTATAAAAAAAGAAAAGAAGAAGCACCAAAAGGTTTACAATCCTTTCTCGAGCCTGTCATTATTTTTATTCGTGATGATGTTGCGAAAGCAGCCATCGGAGAAAAAAAATACGAGCGTTATCTCCCTTTTCTCTTTACGATTTTCTTTTTTATCGTTTTAAATAACTTACTTGGTTTGGTGCCATTTTTCCCGGGTGGCGCAAATGTAACAGGAAACATCGGTGTTACAGGCGTACTGGCAGCATTTACTTTTTTAATTATATCATTCAGCGGTAACAAAAACTATTGGAAACATATTTTTAATACACCGGGTGTTCCTATCTGGTTAAAAATCCCGGTTCCTCTCATGCCCATCGTGGAATTCATGGGTATGTTCACAAAACCTTTTGTACTGATGGTTCGTCTCTTTGCAAACATTGCAGCCGGCCATATCATTATACTGGGTTTTATCAGTCTGATATTTATATTTGGCAATATCAGTCCGGGACTGGGATACGGGATTTCGATAGTCTCAATACTTTTTGCCATATTTATGGGACTACTGGAACTCCTGGTTGCTTTCATTCAGGCTTATGTATTTACATTGCTGTCAGCATTGTATTTTGGCATGGCAACCGAAGAGCATCATTAACGGATTTACTAACTAAACAACTATACATGTTATGGAGGCTTTATTAGCAATTTTATTACAGGGAGCAGGCGAAGCTGCAGAGGCAATTAACAATCTCGCGCCATTCGCAAAACTTGGTGCCGGTTTAGGTGCCGCCATTTCAGCTATCGGAGCTGGTATTGGTATCGGCCAGATCGGTAAAGCCGCTGTTGAGTCAATAGCCCGTCAGCCGGAAGCTGCTGGCGATATCCGCTCAAACATGATCGTGGCTGCAGCCCTTATCGAAGGTGTTGCCTTTTTTGCCATTGTTGTGTGTTTGCTGATTGTTTTCCTGTAAAATGATTTTTTCTTCGTATTCCAACGGTTGGTTGGAATACGAAGATTTTTAATTGAAAACCATTAAATTATAACGATATGGAACTGGTAAGCCCGGGATTAGGTTTGATCTTTTGGATGACTTTGTCTTTTGCCATTTTGCTTTGGATACTTGGCAAATTTGCCTGGAAACCCATTATTAAATCTCTCAAAGAAAGGGAGAATTCAATTGATGAAGCACTTCACGCAGCCGATAAGGCAAGAGAGGAAATGAAAAAGCTGAAATTTGATAATGAACAATTATTGAATGAAGCCAAGGAAGAAAGAGATGAAATTCTGAAAGCTGCACGCAAAGTAAGGGATAAAATTATTGACGAAGCCAGGGAGAAAGCCAATAATGTGGCCAATCGTATTGTTGAAAATGCCAAAGAAAGAATTGAAAATGAGAAAATGGCAGCAATGACAGAGTTGAAGAATCAACTGGCCTCTTTGTCTATTGAAATCGCCGAAAAGATACTGCAACATGAGCTTTCCGATACAAAGAAACAGGAAGCTTATGTTCGGAAACTGGTTGACGAAATACATTTTAATTAAGGCATTATGAGGAAAACACATGTAGGAACAAGATATGCCAAAGCCCTTTTTGATCTTGCCCTTGAACAGGACATCCTGGAAAAGGTAAAGTCAGATATAGAACTGATCCTTCAGGTGATTGAGCAAAACAAGGATTTTCGGTTATTATTAAAAAGTCCGGTCATCAAGCCCGAAAGAAAGGAAAAGATCATAAAGGAAATTTTTGCAAAAAAAATACAGGTACTTTCATTGCATTTCCTGTTACTAATTACCAAAAAAAGAAGAGAAGCCTATGTTGAAAATATTGCCAAAGAATTCATTACACAATACAAAAAATTTAAACATATCATTACTACACACCTCGAAACTGCTGATGAAATCAATGATGAAATCAAGAATCAGATCATAGATATCCTTAAAAAACAAACCAAAGGGGAAATTGAACTGATACATGCAATTAAAAAAGAACTGATTGGCGGATTTGTTTTAAAATACAATGATTATCAGTATGATGCAAGTATTATGAAACAGATAACACGTTTGAAAAAAGATTTTGAGATTAATTTATACGAAAGAAAATTTTAAGACAAAAAACAGATAAACATGGCTGAAATTAAACCTGCTGAAGTATCTGCAATACTACGCCAGCAACTGGCCGGCTTCAAAGACGAAGCACAACTGGAAGAAATAGGGACCGTACTTGAGGTTGGTGACGGTATTGCCCGAATCTATGGCTTGCTTAATGCGGAAGCCGGCGAATTGATAGAATTTGAAAAAACCGGCGTAATGGGTATTATCTTAAACCTCGAAGAAGATAATGTTGGGGCTGTTTTGCTTGGAGAAACAACTGAAATTCAGGAAGGAGATATCGTAAAACGAACCGGTAGAATTGCCTCCCTTAAGGTAAGTGAAAAAATGCTGGGACGTGTTATCAATACCATAGGACACCCTATTGATGGAAAAGGTGAAATTGGAGGAGAAACTTTTGAAATACCGCTCGAAAGAAAGGCCCCAGGAGTTATTTACCGCCAACCCGTAAACGAACCGCTTCAGACAGGTGTCAAAGCCATTGATGCTATGATCCCGATAGGAAGAGGTCAACGTGAGCTGATTATTGGTGACAGGCAAACCGGTAAAACCGCTATAGCGATTGATACCATTATCAGCCAGCGTGAAAATTATGAAAAAGGCAAACCTGTTTATTGTATATATGTTGCCGTTGGCCAGAAAGGCTCTTCTGTTGCCAATATTGTAAAATCACTGGAAGATCATGGCGCTTTACCTTATACCATTGTGATTTCCGCTACCGCCTCCGAACCTGCCGCGATGCAGTTTTATGCTCCATTTGCAGGTGCTGCTATCGGTGAGTATTTCAGGGATACGGGAAAACCAGCATTGGTCATCTACGATGACCTTTCAAAACAAGCTGTTGCCTATCGTGAGGTTTCACTCTTGCTGAGAAGACCTCCGGGCCGTGAAGCTTATCCTGGCGATGTATTTTACCTTCACTCAAGATTGCTTGAAAGAGCTGCCAAGATCATCGAAGCTGATGATGTTGCCAAAAAAATGAACGACCTGCCCGAATCGCTTGAAGGAAAAGTAAAAGGTGGAGGCTCATTAACTGCACTTCCCATAATTGAAACACAGGCAGGTGATGTTTCGGCATACATCCCAACTAACGTGATCTCCATTACTGACGGACAGATATTCCTCGAGACCAACCTTTTTAACGCCGGTGTCCGACCAGCCATTAACGTGGGAATTTCCGTATCGCGTGTGGGAGGTAACGCACAGATCAAATCCATGAAAAAGATTGCCGGCACCTTGAAAATTGACCAGGCACAGTTCCGGGAACTGGAAGCTTTTTCAAAATTCGGTTCCGATCTCGATCCGAATACAAAAGCCATCATTGAAAAAGGTAACCGCAATGTGGAAATACTCAAACAATCCTTGCATTCTCCGATGGAAGTGGGCAGACAAATAGCAATTATTTTTTGCGGAACCAAGAACCTTTTAAAGAAAGTTCCGGTAAGCAATGTTAAGGATTTTGAAGATGAGTTCCTCCACCTGATGGAAACCCAACATGAAGATATCCTGAAAACACTTGCTGAAGGCAAATTGAATGATGATATCCTCAAAACAATGGAGAAAGCAGCAACAGATGTTGCCAAAAAATACGAAAAGAAAAAGGAAATAGAATAAAAGCAACTGAGAGATGCCAAGCTTAAAAGAAGTACGTAACAGGATTTCTTCTGTAAAGTCAACCCAGCAATTAACAAGTGCAATGAAGCTGGTGGCTGCATCCAAATTACGAAGGGCACAAAATGCCATCCTGAAAATGCGCCCTTATGCCATGAAGTTACGTGATTTGTTGCAGGATTTAAGCAGTAGTATCGAAAACAGTGATGAACATGTGTTTTCGGAAGAAAGGGAACTAAACAATGTTCTGCTCATCATTGTTACATCCAACAAAGGATTATGTGGTTCTTTTAATGCAAATGTTATCAAAGCAGCCACATCTCATATCAACAATAATTATAAAAATCATTACAGGGAAGGGCATCTTTTTCTCTTTACAATAGGTAAAAAAGCTTATGATTTCTTCAAAAAGAAAAAATACCAAAACCTAAAATATGACATTGATTTGCTTGAAGATCTTAAATTCGAAAAGGTTGCACCAATAGCAGAAGAGTTGATGAAGGAGTTTTCTGAAAAGAAATATGATAAAATAG
>CAZTAW010000178.1:0-6925 GCA_964611705.1 uncultured Bacteroidales bacterium | reverse complement strand
AGAGATCGTGAAACACTATCGTGATCTGGCTTATATGTGATTTATTGAAGTGGTTGCCAATTTGCGTACAATTCTTAAAAATATCCGCTATTGTAAAAATGATATTCAGCAATTCAGTCCGGATGTTTTAATACTTATTGATTATCCGGGTTTCAACCTTCGTATCGCCGAATTCGCCCATGAAGCAGGTTTACGGGTATTTTATTACATCTCTCCGCAGGTATGGGCATGGAAAAAAAGTCGTATAAAAAAAATCAGAAAAACCGTTGATAAGATGTTTGTGATCCTTCCTTTTGAAAAGGATTTTTACAAGCAATATGATTGTGATGTTGAATTCGTAGGACATCCTTTACTGGATGCAATCGAAAAACATCAGTTTCTGGAACAGGATATCTTTATTTCAAAAAATGATCTTGACGGAAGACCGGTTATAACTTTACTGCCCGGCAGCAGAAAACAGGAAGTTTCAACCATGTTATCGGTAATGTTGTCAATGGTTCCGCTTTTCAGAGACTATCAGTTTATTATTGGCGCAGCTACTTCTCTCCAGGATTCCTTTTACCAGAAGATCATTAAAGATACCGACGTAAAACTATTACGAGGGCAAACTTACGACCTGATCAGAAATTCAGAAATTGCGCTTGTAACATCAGGCACGGCAACGCTTGAAACTGCATTGGTTGGTACACCGGAAGTGGTTTGTTACAAAGGCAGCTTTGTTTCTTATCATATTGCCCGTCAATTGGTTGATGTGAAGTTTATTTCACTTGTCAATTTAATTATGAACAAAGAAATCGTGAAAGAGCTGATACAGACAAAGTTTAATCGTAAATCGCTGAAAGAGCAAATGGATGCACTCCTGTTTAATATTGAAATGAGAGAAAATATCAAACAGGAATACGTTGAATTGCGTGAAAAACTTGGTGGTCCGGGAGCTTCTGTAATTACTGCACGTCAGATAGTTGAAGAAACTGAAAAAAAATAATCCATTCCTCAGGAACTTTTTCTCTCCAGCCCGGATAGGTAAGAAAGACTTGCCTGATCATGAATCATTGGCATCAGTATCCGTTTGTGAGATTGGTAATACCTTTTATTACAGGAATTATCATTGGCCTTTCCGTTGGCTTGTCATTGCAAAAATTGTACATTTCAGGTAGCTTTTCTTTGTTTTGTTTGGTCATTTTATTTTTGTATAGAAAGAAATTACATCATTATAGTATTCGCTGGTTATTTGGCATTATTCTCAGTATTTTTCTTGTCAATGCAGGTGCCTCCCTGACTTTACTGAAGAAAAACCGGTATATACAACAGAAGTTGACTTTTAAAGAGAAAAAAATTAGTGAGTTTACCGCCATTATACTTAATCCACCCATTGAGAAAGAAAATTCATTTTTGGTAAAAACCAGAATATTAGCAGTAAAAGATTCTGTCTGGAAAGAGGCAGGTACCAAAGCAATTCTTTATTTCGAGAAGGACAGCGCTTCTGTTTTACCTGAATTTGGAAACCAGATAATTGTATCCGCCCAGCTACAGCAAGTTCCCTTACCCAAAAATCCCGGGGAGTTTAATTACAGTCAGTATCTTGCCGACCGTGGAGTTTTCTTTCAGGCTTATGTTAGGAAGAATATTTGGAGAATAATTGATAAAAACAGAGGCAGCCTGTTGCTAAAATGGTCGTTTCGATTGCGGAATCATTTTCTTGGAGTTTTAAAACGCAATGGTCTTTGCAGCAATGAATTTGATATTGCGGCAGCAATATTACTTGGTTATGATGCAGAACTCGATCCTGAGATGAAGCAGCAATTTGCAGGGGCCGGAGCGATGCATATTTTGTGTGTTTCGGGATTACATGTGGGAATTATCTATTTATTTTTCAGTGTGCTTCTCGGGTTTTTGAAACGTGTTAAATATGGTACAATTATCAAAGCCTTGGTTCTGATCATTGTTATTTGGTTCTATGCTTTACTTACCGGCATGGCACCATCAGTTTTGCGGGCTGCCACTATGTTTACATTTGTTTCAACCGGGCAGACTTTTAAACGCTATACCAATATTTACAATACACTTGCAGCATCGGCATTCTTCCTTCTTTTGGTCAATCCATTTATGTTACGCGAAGTTGGTTTTCAGTTATCCTATGCTGCGGTTTTTTCGATTGTCTGGATACAACCATTTTTAAGTAAAATGTTGGTATGTAACAACAAAATACTTAAATACTTTTTTGATATTTTCACGGTATCCATTGCCGCACAATTAGGAACCTTTCCATTGGCTATATACTATTTTCATCAGTTTCCCAATTATTTCATTATAACAAATTTAATTGTTATTCCTTTATCGTTTCTGATTGTTTTAATTGGATTGATCGTGGCATTGTTTTCTTTCTGGGCTTTTTTAAGTGCAATCTTTACCAGGGTACTCAGCTTTTTGTTGTTTGTGTTAGATTCTTCGGTTGCCTTTATTCATTCATTGCCGGGATCGGTATCTTATAATCTGCGATTTGATTTCCTCCAGTTGCTTGCGGTTTACCTTATAATATTTATGTTTTTTCATTTTCTGAAAAACAAACGTTATTTCCTGGGAAAGTATGTTTTGGCCAGTGTAGTATTACTTATAATTTCCTTCTCGATAAATCGTTACAAAGTTGAAAGCAAACAAGGCTTCATTGTGTACGATATTCCCGGCCATACAGCAATTGAGTTTTATGAAGGGAACAGCAGTATCTTTCTTGCCGATTCAAACCTACTGAACGACAACCGTAAAATTGGTTTTCATATTCAGGGAAACAGGGTCAATAAAGGCATTCAGGATGTTAAACTGGTGAAGATATCCGAAACTGATCATATCACAGCAGGATTTATTAAAAAAGGAAATATTCTAAATTATAATGGAACGACTATTCTGCTGGCTGATCAGCAACTTTCAGATATTGATGTTCATAATGGATTTTCGGTTGATTATTTGATAGTTGTGAATTCGGATGGGATGTCAAAATGGAAGAATAATTTGTACAGGATCAATGCAGATATAATAATTATTTCCTCCTCCTTAAAATACTGGCAAACTGAAAAGATCACTCAAGACCTGAATGAGATTTTCGACAGCATTCACATTATTGCTGAGTATGGATTCTTTCGAGAGAAAAGTCTCCCAAAACAATAATTTAAAGGGTGTTATAAAAGTTTTAATTTTTTTGGATGAAACGAAAAATTATTTATCTTTGCATCCGCAAAGGAAAATAAGTTCTTTTATTTTTGGTCCGGTAGTTCAGTTGGTTAGAATACGTGCCTGTCACGCACGGGGTCGCGAGTTCGAGTCTCGTCCGGACCGCAAAAAGTAAAGGGGGAAGTAGAAAAACTTCCCCCTTTTTTAATATCAATTAGTCTTTTTTCTCAAATTTAAGTGAAACCGAGTTGATGCAATATCTGAGTCCCTCCGGGCCGGGCCCGTCAGGAAAAACATGGCCAAGATGACCGCCGCAATTTGAACAGTGGACTTCCGTGCGGGTCATCCCGTAGCTTTTGTCGGATTCTTCGCCAACATTTTCTTCTTTAACGGGTTTAACAAAGCTTGGCCAGCCACTTCCCGAATCATATTTGTCTCCGGAAGAAAAGAGCTTAGCACCACAGGCAGCACAAAGATATGTTCCGTCTTCTTTGTGCTTATAGTATTTTCCGGTAAAGGCCCTTTCGGTTCCTTTTTCTCTTAAAACATGGTATTCCATTTCTGAGAGCTCTTGTTTCCAGTCTTGCTCGTTTTTCGAAATTTTATATTCGTTGTTTGTTTTTTTGTTCATACATGTTTGTTCTTTTTCATTTCCTTTCATCAATTGCTCACTTCCGCATTGCCCTGATGTTTGAAGCGAAAAAAATACAATTGCCAAAAAGGATATTAAACCTGATTGATACATATGCAATTATTTTTATTTATTCTAAATAACGAAAAAAGTTCATTGGTATTTTATGATCTTCTGAAAAGAAATAACTTTGATGCAGGTAGAAAAAGGCATGATGTTATGGTAGAAAAAATTAAAGAAAGTGTTGAATTTCTTAAAAATCAAGGATTCAAAGAACCTGAAATTGGTATTGTGCTGGGAACAGGCCTGGGTAAAATGTTGGATAATATTGATATTACATGCAAAGTGGGATATGATGAAATACCAAATTTTCCGGTTTCTACGGTTGAGTTTCATCAGGGCAAACTGATCTATGGAAAAATTAACGGAAAGAACATTGTGGCCATGCAGGGACGCTTTCATTATTATGAAGGATATAGTCTGGAGCAGGTTACTTTTCCGATAAGGGTTTTGAAGTTTTTAGGTATTAAACAATTATTTATCTCCAATGCAGCAGGCGCCATGAATCTGGAAATGAAAAAAGGAGACCTGATGCTGATTGAGGATCATATCAACATGATACCCGACAGTCCGTTACGCGGAAAAGAGTATAAACAACTCGGATCGCGTTTTGCGGACCTTAGCTGTCCCTATTCACCTGAATTAAATTCAAAAATATTGGAAGTTGCGAAAAAGCATGACATAAAAATATTTAACGGTGTTTATGTTGCCATGCCCGGGCCACAACTTGAAACCCGTGCCGAATATCGTTTCCTGAGGATGATGGGCGCTGATGTTGTGGGTATGTCAACGGTTCCTGAAGTGATTGTTGCCAATCAGATGAAATTGCCGGTTGCTGCAATTTCAGTACTTACCGATGAATGTAATCCTGATAATCTTGAGCCGGTTTGTATTGAAGATATTATCGAAATTGCCGGAATTGCAGAGAAAAAGATGGTGCGTTTGTTAACGGAGGTGATCAGGTACCTATAGCGTAATAAGGCAGGAGCAGTTAGGATCCTTCTCTTCGCAAACATCATTACATCAGGTCATTGCGGATTGCTTAAACACAAGGCCGGCACGACAAATAAATCCTTGTTTTGTAATTGAAATTTTAGAAGGCCGTTCCTGCTTGGAAAATGTATAATCTTAGACCTGAATAATTGATTTACACTATATTAACATTAGAAACCAACAAGCCATACCCGGAATCCGGAATATAAAACACGATAAAACCCTGAAGTTTGTCAGAACAATATAAATACAGCGGGGTGGCGGGTTCCTTAAGCCCGGCCAAATTAATGCAAGTAGTGAGTGGGTTAATTATAATTCCCCGCTGCATTGTTTAGTTTTACTTATCTAACAGAGGATTCTTTACATTATTGTCCGTATTTTCGGGTAACATCACAAATTGAAAGTGATCGTCTCCGAAATATTTTCTGGCCGCCTTTTTCAGGCTTTTTATGGTTATGCTGTTGATGAGGTTTTCATAAATAAAGAAATTTTCAATCTCATCATTGTTGTAATCAAATGATCTGAGTTTGTTGAGCCAGTACCCGTTTCTTTCCAGGTTTTCCTTTCTTGTTTTGAGCTTGTTTTCCTGGTAGCTTTTCAGGTCTTTGGGAAGGGGGCCTTCTTTTTTGATCTTTTCAATTTCAGAATAAATGATACCTGAAAGGTTTTCAACGTTTTCAGGATCACAATCAAACTGTATGATAACCTGATAATGTTCATACGGATATTGACTTTGCATTGTTCGAACCCGAACTCCATAAGTGCCTCCCTGTTCTTCCCTGACTGACTCGGTATAGCGGATATCAAGAATTTCACTCAATGCATCCAGGTAAAGACGGCTCATATAATTATTGTAATCATATTCACCTGCATAGGAAATGTAAACAGTAGCTTTTGGCACTTCCATGTTTTTAATAACCGTTTTTTCAATGGATTCGTCCGGAGTGCGAACACCATTATCTTTCCAGTTTTCATCATGGGTAACAGCCGGTAATCCGCCCAGATAAGTTTCAATAAGGGGCTTGATTTCTTCGGGTTTAAAGTTACCAACAAAATAGAATTTAAAACTTCCGGGGTCGGCAAATCTTTCGCTGTAAACTTCTGTCGCTGTTTCAAAATCAACTGCTTCAAGATATTCCATACTCATAGGCTGCACCCGTGGATGATAATCAGCCATAGTAACGGTTATGGTATCCTGAAAAGCTGAAGCCGGGTCGTTTTGACGGTTTTCATAATAGCCTTTCATTCTTGTCATATATGCATTAAATGCCTGCTGGTTTTCAGCCGGATCAGTGAAATAAAGATAAACAAGCTGAAGCATCGTTTTGAAATCCTTTTTTGTAGAATTTCCACGTAGTCCCTCATCAACACTTCCGATATACGGATATACACGCAGGTTTTTACCTGCCAGTAATTTTTGGAGTTGAATTTTGCTGAAGTCCGCAATTCCACTTTCGTTGATGATGCTTGAACTGAATTCTGCCGAGGCTAATTCCTCCATATCATATAATGATGTACCGCCAAAGCTGTATGCCTGCATTAGTATTTCGTCATCTTTAAAATCCGTAGGTTTGAGGGTTACTTCCACACCGTTGTCCAGGGTCCAGGTTTCCGTGCCGAGTTCATCATTTTTCTTTACTTCGATGATCTCTCCTAGTGCTGGCTTCTCTGCAAGCAAAGGCTGGTCACTCATCTCGTCACTATATGCTTCTATTTCCTTCTCATCAATATGGTTAACAATTTCAAGCACTTCTTCTTTGCCGGGAAGAACAATATCTTCTTTTTCGGGGGCTGTAATGATGACCACCCTGTTGTCGTCAGTCACCCACATAGGTGCAAGTGTATTTAGCTCTTCCAGGCTTATACCGTGCAGTATATTTTTAATGAACTCGTAAGCAAATTCAATTCCCGGGACTGGTTCGTTTTCTAAAAAATGGCCATAATAGCTCCAGACATAATCACGGGATTCTTTTTTATCTCTTTCATTATAAGATTTTTCTATGCTGCTCAGCAGGTCTTTCTTGGCTCTTTCGAGTTCCGAGGCCGTGAAACCGTATTTTTTAACCCTTTCGTTTT
>CAZTAW010000177.1:0-6974 GCA_964611705.1 uncultured Bacteroidales bacterium | reverse complement strand
AATTCAAATTAAATAAATACTTCTTATGAACAAAAAAATAATACTTATGAAACATTTAAAACTCTTGCTTACAGTGGTTTTTATAACACCGTTAGTAACCAATGCACAAAGCATCTCAGGGAAAAGTCCCGAATATTCCTTTGAGATATATAGTGAAAAAGGAGCTGCTTTTAAAAAAGCAACAGATGCCAACACCATTGCTTCTTATGATCAGTTTTTAGCCAAGGGCTATAACAACAAAAACCTGAACAACCAGGCCAAAGCCTCCATATTAAAATTAACTCCCAATACGATTTCTGGTTATGAGGGTTTTTTGGCCAGGGGCTATAAAAACAGTGATTTAAACAACCAGGCCAAAGCCAATATTTATAAACTTACTGCCCAAATAGATGCGGTGGAGGGCTACCGGGAGTTTTTGCGTAAGTACCCCAATCATGCAGATGCCGAAAAAGCCACCACAAGGCTGTACGAAATAATGTATGCCATAGCTGAAGAGGAAAATGAAATTGCCAGTTATTATGGTTTTCTGGTTCAATTTCCAAAAGCCCAAATCTTATTAAGAGAAAAAGCCTTTATTAACATGCAAATGCTTGAAGTTGAAAAAGCCACGAATGAGTATGACGAGCTAAAGGAAAATGACAATGACCACGAATTAAAAGAGCGTATTGCCAGGCAATTATACGTAGAGGCGATCCGGGCAAAAGAGAGTGGAGATAATTATACTTTTATGCGCAAGTACAATACGGTTTTGTATAGCAATCTTTTTAAAGATACCCAGGCAGCTTTCGATCTTTTCCGTGATAAGGAACTGGCAAAACTGATAAGGGAGCTAAGGGATGAAATAAGACAGGTAAATTATTCAATTAACAGGATGACAGATGCAATTACCAACAAACTGAATGACATTCAGAATAACCTGAGCAGTATGCAATCCACCATTGCATCTTCTCAAAATGATTACTCTATGTACTTTGACAGAATGATAGACCTGCAACGAGAGCAAGCGAATGACTGGAGTAGATATGTATCCACGGGTAAAGGTCCTGCAGATTGGTTCGGTAGTCCGAAAGTTTATTAAAAAATTAAAAATGATATCAATGAAAAATTACAATTTATTTTTGGTTTCCATACTGGCAATATTTCTTTATTCCTGTGGTAATGGAGTTGGATCAGGTGAAGTAAAAACAAAGGAAGAGTATTATAAGCTAAAGAACGCTGTTATCCAGTGCAAGGAAGATTTCCGTAAAAAAAAGATTGATAAGCAAGAGTATTCAAAGAAAATGGAAAACTTTGGTGATGTGTATGTAAAAAGTGTAGATGCAATTCCACCTGAAAGAAGGTACAAAGTATCCATTTTCTGTTACAAGGAAGCACTGAAATATAATAAGGATGATAAAGATCTTAAGGTAAAATTGCAGGACCAGCAGGCGCTTTTTCAGGTTGTAAATCAGTGAGCTAATGAGAAATCACGTTTGGTAACACGCTATATACGCCATGCGGGGGTAATAACATATCCAAGCAGTACACTTTCAATCATACTTTTGTGCAACTTGAAAGGAAAGTACCTTGAAATCCCGCCCGGCGCATATAGCCGTCCGTTACCGCCAAGTGTAAAAAGACAGACGACAGAACCAAAATAGAAAGTAAACCATTGTGAAAGGACAGAAAAACGAAATATTGACAAGACCAGAGAGCCGACACTCAAGCCGACCTGATGTTTTTTATTTTTTGCCCACAGCACATTTTTTAAAACTATTGCCGACCCACATTGCACACATTGCCAACTCAAAATTGCACATTAATAGTAGGGTATTTTCTGTTTTAAGTTTATTATTCATTAATAACCATAACCATTAACAAAATGAAACAATATACCATCTCTCTATCTTTGAAAATTATATTTAGCTGTAATTGGTTGAAAAGATTTCTATATCTTTTATTATTTCTATTTATAGTTTCAAATTTATACTCACAAAACTGTGAACATCGTGGAATATGGATACCTCCCAAACATCAAATTTATTTGCCCTACCATGCAGATACTATAATAAGCAGAGTTAATAACGCAAATATGAATGTTTTATATATTGAGGTTTATTCCGAGGGTTATAGTGTTTATCCTAGCGATTTTGCATATTATAACAAGCCATTTGACATTTTACAATATTTTATTGACAATAATTCTGGAAATTGGGATATAATCGCTGCTTTTGGAATTGGAAAAATGCCCGAAGAAGACACAATAACCCCCCTTAGGCAATGGGGTAAAATAGATGCTTCAGGATATCCAATAAAGTGGATAAACTATGCTAATATAGAAGCTACCGACTGGCTGCGAAATTTGATAATAGAAGTACTTCAGAACTATAATATAAAAGGAATTCAATTAGATTTTATTAGGGAATTGGCTGGTGCAAGAGATTTTATATCTGCTAGTGCATATACTAATGGTATGTATGAAGAAAATTTTGGCACAAGAATCTATCCTCTTCCCCTTGACACAGTTCTCACTACATTTGGGAGATACAAATCTCGTTGTCCGTATATTACAAATAGTACTACTGCAAATGTTATCAGCCAGTTTACAGGTAACATAAACATTCCTGCAATTATGATAAATGAATATGGTTTGGGCGAAGTACTTTATTTTAACTGGGATCCATGGGTGTTGACAGGTTCAAACGATATGTTTGGTGGCGAGTTTCACATTGCGCTCAAAAATTTTATTAATAGTCGTAGCATAAATACGCCCCATATCGCTGTTGTTTCGGATCAAAGTCCAGTTCAGGTTGATTTAGAAATAATAAAAAATACCCTTGACTGGTATGGATTTAATTATAATGAGATTTTAAGTTCAGAGATAAATTTACAGTCGGAAGACAGTACAATAATAGTTTGCTCTCATTGTCATGAAATTGGCAATAATAATAATCTTATTGATACGTTAATTTCATGGGTGCTTGAAGGCGGGAATGCTATTTTTATTGGCGGTGTTGGAAACGGCATTACTACAAATGTATCTTTACAGCAATTGATTGGTGGTAATGCAAATGGTTCAGATAACTCTTATGATACAATATTTGTTCATAAAGCGGGTGTGAATTATAATTATGACTCTTCTATAATTGATACTATACCTACAAATATAGATCAGGCAATAGCTTTAAATGAGTTGGAAAAATGGAATACTATTCAGGAATTACTTATCACAAATTTTGTAGAAGATATACATGATACAGTAAAATCTTTATACCCTGATAGATTACTTAGTGCTGCTGTTTTTCGAACGCCAGCAATTGCACACACTTTATTACAAAACTGGACAGACTGGACTCCTAATTATTTGGACTATGTTTTTACCATGTCATATACGAATGACACTTCTGAATTCGAAAATTATTGCAGTATATATCAAGATCTTGGGTATTCAAATTCAAGTATGTTATTTCCAGGCATTACAATACCAGATAATTCAAACGAAAGTATCATCTGGCAAATAAAAAAAGCAAGAGAATTTAATTTTAATGGACATATATTATTTAATGCTTTATATCTAGCTGATTCTTTATATGAACATTTTACTGTACAGGGTGGTGTTTATGAACAATGGGTTCCTCCGTGCTATCCAATCACAACTACTATTGATAATTATATAGATTCGAATAATTTAGTATCATTTGTATATCCAAATCCTGCCACAAATAAAGTTACAGTTGAATTTATTAATCCATCAAAAACAATTAACATTTATATTTTTTCTGCAACAGGACAAATGATGTATAACAAAACTATAAAAAATTTATCGGTATCCAAACACATAGAAAATTTTGATATCTCAATGCTTTCAAGAGGGTTTTATTTTATACAGATTCAATATGAAAATAGTTTTGAAACAAAAAAAATAGTGATTCAATAAAAAAAGCTACTTAAAGAAAAATTAAAAATGAATGCTGATGATTTAGAAATTATTTTAAAAAATTTGCCGACTCTTAAAAAAATAAAAAACGCTGACACACGAGCCGACAGAAAAGAAAGAAAATAAAATGAAAATGACACGGAAACTGAATAATGACAATGGTTTACAAGACTGGAAGACAGAACACCAGAAACGACAGACATAAATTAAAAAGTATATTAAAAAAATAAGTAAACAATAATGAGAAACAAAATTATGAGCAACCTTGCAAGACCACATAAACATTTTCGATTCCTTTACGTGATATTTTGTTTTATGTTTTTTAATGATTTGAATGCACAGATTCAAATTACTATCCCTGAAAATCCAGTAATTATATACATCCCTAATGCAATAAGGGGTGCAAATCAGGTTGATGCTGATTGGAATTTAACTTGGAATGAATTTAATACGGAAATATTTAAAACCGAATATCAAAAAATGTATCCGGGAGTTTTGAGGTGGCCAGGCGGGACTAATGGTAATAATTATGATTGGCAAGAAAGAATGAATCATCCTGAATTATTTCATTTGGGGAATTGCATTCATTTTATTAAAGAAATGAATTTAGAATTGCAGTATATGGTAAATTTTGGAATAGGTTCGGCTCACGATGCTGCAAATTTTGCACGCTTACTTCGATCAAATAATATATACTGGGTTAATAAACGTAACTCATTATTTGGTGATACTGCAAGAATTGAAACTACTATGTGGGAATTGGGTAATGAAATTGGTTATACACATGCTTGGGATAAAGCATGGTTTTCACATGCAAAAAATGAGTGTATCAATTTTAGAGATGGCAGTTTCAAAAGTTTTACAGATTATTTAGCTGACTCATTATATTATTATGGTGGTAGTTTATGGAGAGGGGGATGGGTAGATAGTCCATCAGACCCAAATTATGACTGCATACTTGGAGAAAAATACTTAGTGCAGGGAAACGAGGGGGATACCATTTATATTAATGCTTCTTTTCCTGAAATCGGCCATGACTCTGTAAAAGTATGGATTGTTCATGACCCTGATTTTCAGATTGATAATTTAACGACCGAAGAATTATACCATAATATTACCGAACCGGATAATTTATTAGATTCAGGGTTATTCTCGTTTACAAATGATACATTCTTTATTCATGTCGGGAATAATATAATCGTTGATGAAAACGATCTTATTTATATTGAATATGAAACTACGGGGCATGATGGAGCTTTTGCTTTCAGAGATTCAATAAAGCAAATTGACCCTAATATTGAGATTGGATATGAAATAATTCCTGATGATTCCTTATTTAATCAGTCATTTTTTTTAAATGATTTTAGTAATCATCCTCCAGACTTTTTTATCAAACATACCTATCCGGGTGCATTAAAAATACAAACTTTTACCAAAAATAATTTGTTTAGCGAAATCCCTTATTTTTCAAGTCAGCTTGCCCAAATGATTCAAGAATATCAGACATATATTGATTCTATGGCTGAATTAGCAGGTATAACAGAAAACATTGGAATTGCATTAACAGAATGGGCTTCACATCTCCCAAATGCTTGTGACACCTGTCAATTAGCCATTTTTGATGGAGTTATTGGAGCCATGAGTGCAGCAAGCTTAGGGGCATATTATATTGAATTGTTAGTAAACAATAGTATAGATTTAAGAGCTCTTAATTACTTTGAATTATATACTGGTACTTATCATACTGGATCATCATTGTACAAAAGAAATTCTTTCGGTGATTTCAGTGTTACTTCACAAGGCCATGCTTTACGCTTACTTTATCAGGTGGCTGGAACAAAAATGTTTTTAATTGATACTGCGTGGGTGAGTGGTAATTCACAAATTGATATATGGGCATATGAAAATTATGGTCACAGCAATAATATTGAAGAACTTTCTGTTCCTGCATTAAAAATATATGGAGGAATTGATAGTACTTATAATGACTATTCTGTGTTTTTGATTAATAGAGATGATAGTTTAGGATATAATGTAACCTTTTCAATACCTGCCTCATGGAATGTTGATTCTGCATATACAGAAACTATTTTTGGCATACCAAGTGATTCTACTTTTAGTATTGAATATGATACAATAGAAAATGTATCTAATAATATTCAATTTTTTATTAAACCGTTTTCAATAGCTACAATAAGGTTTAATACTGATACTATAATAACATCTAACCAGAGTAGTACTAATCATGATTTTTTTGCATATCCCAATCCTTCTAAAACCAGCATTTATATTGAAGGTACTGCGTTGCTTGATGCCGATTTTATTATTCTATATGATTTGAGTGGAAGAATATTAGAGCAAAAGCGAGTAAATAAAAGAATTACAGAAATAAATATTTCAAATTATCCTAAAGGTATGTATCTTATAAAAATCAGCGGTTTAAACCATAGTTCAGTTTATAAATTTATAAAAGAATAACCAATTAAATATAAATAAATATGAAAACAAAAATTTTAATACTTTCTTTTTTTGCAATCTGTTCTGCTACGATTGCTCAGACAGTTCCATCAAATTGGCAATCACTGTATAATCAGCTTGAATTAAAGTTACTTTACATTGACAGCACAATGAATGAAAAATGGGATGGGACAAAACATTGTTCAAACTACTGCACAAATCTTATGCCTGCAAATAGCTCACAAGGTCCTGCTTTATTGAATCAACTACCAGACCTTTATGTCGTTAATAAACATCTTGATGCGCTGGATTCCATAGGTATAAATACTATAGATTTGGCAATACAATATCCTACCTTAGTTGACTCATTTCCTCGTTCTGATGAATATCTTGAGTATTACAAACAAGTGGTAAATGAAATCAGAAACAGAGGTTTGAAAATTATTATTGGGTGTCAGGCTACGGTTAGAGATAGTGTATATGGACACATGCCTGTAGATTCATTTTATATTGGATTAAATTCTATCAGATATAAAGAAGAAAAATGGCTCAACAGAAATAGTGGGTGGGGTAAATGAAATACTTTTACCTTAGCTATATG
>CAZTAW010000176.1:0-6992 GCA_964611705.1 uncultured Bacteroidales bacterium | reverse complement strand
CCGGTGCTTTAAAAACGTTCTTTGATGTTTCTTTGGCCATTTTTATTACTTGCCTCTGCCCGGTTGTCTGAATATCCGAAAACGACACCCAATCCCAAAAAATTGATTCCACAATATATAAGGTGTCCTCACAAACCTTATGGGTTTAGTTCAACACTAAGCACATATTCGGCTAAAGCCGAAAACGATGCTTAATTGTTACCAACTGGCCGTCTTTATTATTTATCTGTATTTCAGTTATTTTAATCCTATTTTGCTGCATTTTCAGTCCGCGTGTTGGGGCAGCCATACTCTTTGGCAAGTTTTGGTTTGCGCTTTGGCTTGTGCGACTTGCCAATGTGTATGGATGCGAAGCGTTGGGCTATTCATCTTTGTTTCTTTCAAAGACTGCAAGCCTTTTCGCTAAAGTCATGTCCTTACAGTCACTCGGTTTTGTAAACAAGTTAATATCAGAATCATTATATATTTTTTGTTGACTTGTCACCATTGATTTTAAAAATAGATTGTTCATATTATCTGCTGAAATCAACTCACTAAAGTTGGTAATTCCAAGTCCAATGTATCTTGAGAAAAAAACAAGCCATACTAATTCAAAAACTGAATTTTTATTTGAAGCCTTTATAATTTCTGAAACTATTAAATCCTTTAATGGTGCTTTAAGGTCAAAATTTTTGCGATACTTTAAATAAATTAATTCAATTACAGCCAAAACATGACATAAAATTTTTTCTGACTCCCTTTTTAGCAACATTAAAATACTCATGGTCTTGAGGATTTGTTTTCTGCGAGAATTTGGTTCGTTACTGAATTTTATTTTAAGTTCATGATTGTTTGTATATAATTCACTAAAGAATTTCTCTAGAATGCTTGTGCCTGGATGTTCATTGTGAATATCCATTGCTTTTAACAATGTTAATTCAAAGGTTTTAAAATCTATCTCTTTATTTGTCCGCAGTGAAAAAGGGTGGTAAGCTCTATCATGATGACGGTACAATCCGGCTGGTAAGTCAAGGATTACGGTTTTGCTTTCGTTTATGTTTAGGTTGAATTGTTTTAATTCCTCGGCCAAATATTTCAATATTTTCTCTCCGTCTTCCTTTTTATGACAGAGAATTCTATAATCATCTTTAAATCGTGTAGCCAAAAATTGAATTCCGTCTTTATCAACTCTTTTTGAAACTTTTAAGTCAATGACTGAAAGTATAATTTCAGCTATTAAATCACTTAAAGCTGACCCCACAGGCAGACCATTTGTTCTTCCTTTATTTGCATATTGAACTAATCTATCAATTTTGTTACCAAATAAATTATTATCCTTGTCTTTAAATGAAGCTTCTTGTCCATGAATTGCCCATGCAATGCTATGTGTATAAACTGAATTATAGTAGTTTGTAATATCAGACCGAACGATATAATTGTATCTGTGAGCTTCAGCAACTAAGTCTTTTCAGCCATAGCAATCCATTCATATATCATTCGACCTGAGCGTAGGGGGCTTAAATTGCCTTCATCCTTTGCATTGACTGGAATAGGAAAGCTGTAAGAGTGTATCTTATTTTTTTTATCAAACAACAAGTCAACAATAACATCCCAATTGTTTATAAGAAGCAAAACAATATCGTGGTAGTTCGACGGATGTTGTATTCCAAACTCTCTGGATGTTAAAAGAGTTTTTGGATAGGAAATTGATACAATCTCTCTACGAGCTAAGTTATTAATATCGGTATTTTTTATGGCGTCTCCCAAATGATAGTTAGAAACCTTAAATGTAGGAGGTAATACATATTGTTCAGGAAAATAACCTTCATTGAGTAACCAAGCAGCAATTTTCGATTTTTCAATTGCCCTAAGAAGTTTCTCGGTTTTTCTTATATGTTTTTCAATTAAATTCACTCTTCGGTATTTCCATTTATCGTTTCCATTATTTCTTTAAAGCTATTTAAACCCGATTCGATATTGTCAATTATTTCACTTGCTAAAACATCGGGATCGGGAAGATTATCAAGGTCTGTCAGGCTTTTATCCCGCAGCCAGAAAATGTCAAGATTGGTTTTATCTCGTGCCAATATTTCCTCATAAGTAAATTTTCTCCATCGACCATCGGTATTTTCTTCGCTCCAAGTTTCGGTTCGTTTATTACGGTTTTCGGGATTATAGAGTTTAACAAACTCCTGTAGATCGGCCGATGTCATGGTTTTTTTCTTCAGGGTATGGTGAACATTGGTTCGGTAATCGTAAAACCATATTTCTTTTGTTTGAGCTTCTTTGCTCGCTGCTTTGTTATCGAAAAATAATATGTTTGCCTTTACGCCATGAGCATAGAAAATACCAGTAGGCAACCGCAAAATAGTGTGTAAATCGGTTGTTTTCATAAGTTGCTTGCGGACTTCTTCACCTGCTCCTCCTTCAAACAAGACATTATCGGGTAATACAACGGCGGCCTGCCCTGTAACTTTTAGCATGGTTTTAATATGCTGTAAAAAGTTAAGCTGTTTGTTTGATGTCGTTTCCCAAAAATCCTGACGGTTATAGCTTATATTTTCTTTTTCTGCTTCACCTGCTTCATTGGTAACGGTGTACGAACTTTTCTTGCCAAAAGGTGGATTGGTCAACACATAATCAAAACGATTCCCATCATCTGACACCAATGCATCATTCGGAGAAATGTAGCTGTTTCCTTCTATCTCACCTATGTTGTGTAGGTACATGTTCATCAAACACAACCGGCGAGTATTGGCCACAATTTCATTGCCGTGAAAGGTTTCATTTTTCAGAAACTCTTTTTCTTCCCTGTCTAAATCATGATTATTGGCGATCCAATCATACGAAGCCAGGAAGAAACCACCTGTCCCACATGCCGGATCGGCAATGGTTTTCATGGGTTTGGGCTGAACGCACTTTACCATGGTTTTAATAAGTGAGCGGGGTGTAAAGTACTGCCCTGCACCTGATTTGGTGTCTTCAGCATTTTTCTCCAACAAGCCCTCGTAAATTTTGCCTTTTATGTCTGCCCCCATCATCGACCACTGCTCCTGGTCTATCATGTTTATGACACGGGAAAGCTTAGCAGGGTCTTGTATTTTATTCTGGCTTTTTGTGAAGATTTGCCCCAGAATGCCTTTTTCAGTGCTTAAGCTACGTAGCAACTGGTTATAAAAAGCCTCTAATTCAGCGCCTCTTTTACCATAAAGTGTTTCCCAGTCGCAAAACTCACCATCTGAAATTTCATTCCCTTCCACATCTTTCAGGCGCGGAAATTCTAATCCTTTATTGTATGGCGGTTTATTTAATTCATCCGCCATTTTCAGGAAAAGCAGGTAAGTTATTTGCTCCAGATAATCGCCATAACTTACACCATCGTCGCGTAAAACACCGGCAAGGTTCCATATTTTTGATATGATTGCTGTATCAGTCATCTAACTCCAGATTAAATTTGTAATTTGGAATAATAATTTATGCCTTTCTTCAACTTCATCAGGGCCGAAATCTGGTAAAGGTCTAAAACTGAGATTATATTTTCTCACCATATCCCTAAAGTCAATTTTTGATTTATATGCGTCTTCTCTTAAGGTTTCATTCCAATATAAAGAGTTGGCATAAGATTTTAATTTCTTTTCATAAATTTCATCATTGCTTGATTGGTTATCACGGCCTTTCAAAAGCAATAATGCGCCAAGCCGGTTTCTTTCCCTTTCAAAAAATTCATCATCGTTGTTAAAAATCTTAAGATTCTCTTCATTTCGAGCCAAAATGTGTTCAATATGGAAACCATGAACATGACCGGTATTTCTCACTAAATCATAAATACTTTTTTTCATTTCCAAATTCATATTATCAGCAATGAATTTTTCAACACGGGCGAAGAAATATCTTTTAAAACGTATGCCAAGGTCAATACCAGTTTCTTTAAAGAATGTATAACTTAATGGTTTGTCAGCTTTTGAACCCTTTGCATTTTCCAATAATTCCAGTAAAGCTTTATCAAAGGCTGGCCTTATATATTCCGAAGATTTGTTTCGTATTTCATTACTGATACTATATATCACTCTCGAAAACTCGTTGCTATCATAACTACGCTGTAAAGAAAGTAGTGAAAACAACCTGTCCACTTCTTTAGATACCATTTTTATTTTAACCTCTTCTTCCGGGTCATTTAATATGCATGAAGAATGTATCAATATAAATTGTGTATCCATGTCTGTCAAATAATTATAATAGACATGTTCAAATTTTTTGTGGTAATGACTGTAATATTTTAAGAGCTTTATATGTAATTTGGTATAGTATTTAAACTCATTTTGAACGAATTTTTTTACATTTTTGGGATTATGGTCTAGATCCAATTCTTTCTTAAATTCTGATGAAAACATAATACGATGGTAATCTTTGTCATACTTTCTACTATCGCCAATTGTATCAGCATATTTTGCCCTTAAGTAGTAAATAAAGAAGTTATCAATTTCATCTTCATATAAATTGTTGATAGCATCAACCTGATTATCCCACAACTCATTTAAGTTTAAGGCTTCTAATTCTTCCTTATTTATTTGGCCAAGTAATTTCCCCTTTAATATTTCATAAGGTTTTAATCTAACACCTCTGTCATTAATAACTTCAAATATCATGGGAACATCAGTTTGTTCCACATTAAGTTTGATTAAAACTAACCGATGCATAAAATAGAAGACAAAGCTTTCAAACTTCTTTATATCAATCAGTTCGTATTCCAAAACCTTGCTAATAACTTTATAATTATTAACCAAATTAATGCTTGTAATACCTTTGGAAACATCAATTTTTTCAGTATCATATTCATTTTCCAATAGACTTTGTAGGGTGTCTATGTGTCCATTATGATTCATCCAAAAGACCTTCTTGTACCCGCTTGTACCTGCAACTTTCGATTTAATCCAATCTATTAAAGCTGAATTATATTTTATCGACAAATGAGTTAATTTAATTAGGATTAAGGTTATGGTAGTTAGTCTTTGTTGTCCATCTACAATGAACGTTTTACCATCCACCTTGTTCGTAACATAGGTATTTAAGTAATACCAGGAATAATTCTCTATGAGCTTATCAAGTTCAATATCAGAGTTTTTATGCTTCTTGTACTCTTCATTGAATTTATAAAAAATATCATCCAAAAGCCTTTTGACAGGATTCTCATTCCATTTGTATTGACGCTGATAAAAGTCAATATAATATGTTTCTGTTCCGAATAATGAATTTACATTTTGATTGTTTGGTTGTACATCCATAATATTATTGCTTTTCTTTTATTATTTTGTCCAATAACACACTCGCTGGCTCATAATCTGCTTCTAGCTTGCATTTTTCTATTTCTGCTTCGCTTAACAGCTTTCCCTCAAAGGCTTTTTTCAGGATGCTTTGACGCAGGGCTTCCGATTTTTCCAACCCTTCGGAAATGCTTTGTTCTACCTTATCGCAAACGGAAAGGCGGGATTCGATTTCTCGAACGATTTGGTGTTGTTCTTCAAATTGAGGAAGCGGAAATGGATATGTCTTTAACTTTGTTCCATTAATATTTGATTGATTGACACCGAAACTTTTAACTTGATTTCCATACTGTTTTGCTTCATGAGAGTTTAAATAATAATTTATGAAATCTGGATTAACGGCTTCAGATTTGTAATTTATTCTAATTAGATATCCCGCAAAAATAGCTTCTTTTTCTCCTTTGTAAATTGCCGTTTTTCCAACATGTTCAGCGCTGTTTGTTCTGTTGAATAGAACATCATTATACTTTAATTTATATTTCTCAATTTCATAATTATCATCTGTGTATTTTAAATCATTCCAATCAATTCTTCCATTTTGAATATTCCCCATCCTTAATACCGGGGTTTTACCTGTATCTGCCGATTTTGTTGATGTTCCATATTCCACAGAATCACAAACCTCACCTAATTTTACCCACTTCCACCCTTTCGGTAAACTGTTCGCACCTTGATTATTGTACGCTGTTGTTAGCTCAGCGGCTATGAATATATGAGCTGGACGGACGGATGCTTTTACGGTCTTTTCTCTCCACTCTTTCGTTAACTCCCCCTCAAACGCCTTTTTCAACACTGCCTGCCGGTACACTTTCAATTGCTCTTGTGCTTTTTTTAGGTCGGCAATGCCTTTGTCGAGCGAGGCAAAGAGGTTTTCGATTTTGGTTACGATGGCACGTTGTGTGGGCACATCTGGTATTAAAATCACAGAATTCCATAGCAACCTTGGTTCAACGTGTGGAATACCAACACCTCTTGGGTTCGTATTTAGTTTCTTATAAAGAGAAAGCAAAAAATAATACAAGTAATTTTTTTCAATTCCAAATTTTGGTTCAATTTTCATTAATGTTGACCCAATAGCTCCTTTTTTTGCTTTACCTGTAAGTCCTGCTCTTGCACCATCCCAAACCATCAACAAATCACCTTCTTCACAGAGGTTGCATTTTATACCGTCTGTATATTCTTCAAAAATACCTTTTTCAAATGCCTTTATGTTCATATACGGATATGGGGTAATATCGGAGAATTCTTTTCTTAAAACTTTCGGTTTTTTCCCTTTTGAATAATCACAAACTTTACCTAGCTCTACATCAATCCAATCCTCTCTCATAAAACAACTTTCAGTTTTGGCATTTCACTGTACTCTTTTCCGTCCAACAGCCGGCCATTTTTCTTTTTGTTGGTGCCACCCCATTGCTTAAAGTAAAAAGAGGTATTTTGATTATAACAGTGTTCTTTAATCTGTTCTACCCATTCCGGTTTCATGGGGCGCGGTGTACGTCCGCTTTCACCGCCTACAATAACCCAGTCAATATGCTGCAAATTCATATCAGGAATAGCTGTTATCAATGGTTCGCAGGAGAGAAATTTAACCCGTGCCCCAGTGTTTCGTAAATGGTCAATACGGTTTGTTACATCGGCATTTTCTACGGTTACGCCCATCCACAAATTATGTGGCCATGTTAACAGGCCTTC
>CAZTAW010000175.1:0-7010 GCA_964611705.1 uncultured Bacteroidales bacterium | reverse complement strand
ATTTATATGTTCAGCTAGTGCTTTTAGCCACCCGTTTGTTAAAACTTCAACATCGTTGTTTAAGAACAATAAATATTCGCCTTTACATTTTTTAACAGCCCAGTTATTAATTTTGGAATAATTAAAAGGCATATTAAAAATATAGTAACGGATATTATCATATCTCTGTTGAATTGCTTGTAAATACTCGTATGTTGTATCTTCCTTGCTGTTATTGCTGATAAGTATGATTTCATAGCTTGGATATTCCGTGTTTTTAAAAATACTTTGGAGGCATCTTTTCAATAACTCAACCTTATCAACAAATGGAATAATTATACTAATCAATTTTTGATCAATAATCTCTTTTCTTATCCTGTAAATACTTTTAAAATCACCATCTAACACCTGTCCGAAAATCCTATTTCTTTTTAAATAATCTTCTAGTGCCTTTTTTGATGCCAGATGAGCATAGTTTTTTTCGGAATAAAGATATGAAGTGCTTCCAGGTATTTTTCGCCAGTGATAGAGTACTTTAGGAATATGAAAAATCTTTCTAGTTATATCGACAACCCGCAAATAGAAATCATAATCCTGAGATCCCTCATAACCAACCCTAAACCATCCAATATGATCTCCTAATGTTTTTCTTACAACAGTAAAATGACATATGTAATTATTTGACAACAACATTTCTAGATTAAAATCACTTTTAAAATATGGATCTACTAAGTTATTATCCTCATCTATCTTATCTTCATCACTATAGATTAAATCCAAAAATCGATCATTATTTAAAACCTTAACAACTTCATAAAGCGCATCAGCAGTTAATTCATCATCATGATCCAAAAATCCGAGAAACTCTCCATATGACAAACCTATTGCTGAATTCAGTGCTTTTGAAATATTCTGATTTTGATTACCAAACGCCACTGATATTCGCTTGTCAAATTCAGAATACTTCTGTAGGCATGTTTTCGTTTCAATATTCGTGGATCCATCATCAAAAAGACATAGTTCCCAGTTATTGTAGTATTGTTTTAAAACGGATTGAATACATCTTTCCAAATGTATTTGTTCGGTATTATAAACAGGAACTATAACTGAAATTTTGGGTTTATATTCAAAATTTCTACAATCTTCTTTGATTGATTTAACAAATCCGGATGACAGTTTATTTTTTGTCTGAAATATTTTATATTGTTGATTTAAATCAAGATACTGATATGAAAATTGCAATTTAACTTTTAATTCAGCTACCTCACCATTCTTATCACAGGCTTTAATTATAGCAAAATTAGGATTTAAGTGTTCTTTGATAATTTTAAATTGATAGCTAAATCCAGATCGCGAGCTTCCAACATAAGTGGAATATTCTTGAGCTACATCATTCCTCAATTTTCCTGTTATCATTTTGGTTAGAGATGAGTTTTCAATTAATACCTCTATTTTATCAATTCCTAATTTTGCAATAGCCCATCCAGTCACGCTAATTCTTTTATCAAAAATCAAGGCATGATCACAGTGAATAATAATATCCTTTGACTCATGTTCTTTTCTGTATGTATCATGCTCGAATTTATCATTTTCTAAAGTTTGCTTATTTATAAGATACAACCTAATATTTTTTATTATTTGCACAGGGGGTTCATTTCTAAGAGCATTATAAAGTTTATTTATATTTTTCCTGTTAATGGATGCTACTATTTTGAATGGAAATAGCAAACTGATTTTAATTAGCTGCAAAAAAAGATATGCTTTACTTTCTATAAACTTGTTTCTAAAAATTCGAAAAGGAAACACAATCAAACTTCCAATTTTCCAACTAATGGAATTCTTAATTTTTGAAAAATCATTCTGCACATTCTCAATAATCTGTTGAAGGCTTCTTATTTTTTTCACTTGCTCATTAATAATAGAATCTTTCTCTATGCTTTCATATTGATCATTGTCAAGTGAAATTTGTTTAACTCTTCTCAGTTGTCCTTTTTTATTGAAATTTGTTAAAGACGTTCTATTAATTGATGATTGTAATGAAATCAAAGATTTTTCCGAACGTTCCAATCTTTGTACTGATTTACTCAAACTTTCTTTACCAAGCCAAATGAATTCTATATCCAGAATTAACATTACAATATCATCCAATTCTTGAGTATTAATAAATATTTGAGGCATATTACTAACAAACTCGTATTCATTTAAATTCCAGCGGATTGCATTAGTAAAAAAGCTCAATTTGTATTGTTGGCTTTTTTTATCTTGAGCTAACACATTGTTTATTCTTAGGTGGCAATAGTCATTGATTGGTGATACTTGCAAGGCAACTTGGCTATCGAATTCCTCAATTTTAAAACTTAGTTGTTTTTCCGTACCATAAATTTTTTGTTTTAACATAGATCGAATTGTAGCATCCTCTCTGTTAACAAGCCAAATTTGTGATTCAAATTTCGGTTCGTTTTTCTGATTTTCAGAATAAAATTTATTAATCTTTTCTTCAAATTGTTGTTTGCGGAATTTCAGTTCAATTCTTTCTCCCAAAATAGCGAAAAAGGACTTTATAACCTGTTCTTTGTTAGCATATTTAACAAAATCTTTAATATTTTTGGGTGTACTCTCAGATTTGCAAAGAACACCTAATCCAAAACCATGAAAAAAATTCAGAGTTAAATAGCTAACAGATAATTCATTCCAAAGTTTCCAGACACCAAAATCATTCTTCTTTACCAGAGTATCATGCATTATCACTACCCCTGAAGAAGATACTTTTGGTAACCATGCGTAAAAGTCATGCTTAACATCTTCGTAACTATGCAATCCATCTATATGCAAAATATCAATTGAATTGTCCTTAAAATTTTTTAACCCATTATCAAAAGTTGAACGGAGTAAAACTGCATTCCCGGAAAATTCTTTATTAGTATAATCCAGTAACTTTGCATATACTTCTTCCCCATAGAATCCACTTTGATAATCCCCTTTCCATGTATCTATCCCAAAGCATTTAGTATTTATATTTAGGATATTTACGGCTTTACAAAATGCACAGAAAGAATTTCCCCCGTGAACACCCAGCTCAACAATAGTTTCTGGTTTTAATAGCTCTATTAAGAAATATGCAAACGGAATGTGCTGAAGCCAACCATGTCCTTCAAAATAAATATCGGGTTTTTCAAAAATTAACTTGTATTTACTAATATCAAAAGAGCTCATACCAAAAGTTAAAATTACAAACCTTTTTCATAATTTTCGGTATTGATCCAAAACACAATTAGGCTTTCCAATTACAATTTGACATCCATTATCAATCAATAGCATTCTATCACAGTATTTTTTGAGGAATTCAAGATCATGACTTACATGCACAATTGTTTTGCCCTTTATTATAAAGTCAGTAAACACCCGTTGAGACTTTTCCCGAAACCAAGCATCTCCAACACCACCAAATTCATCCAAGAATAAAATATCCGCATCTACATGGATTGCTATTGAGAAACCCAAACGACTCACCATCCCAGTTGAAAAAAACTTTAGCTTTGTATCAATAAACTCCCCCAACTCAGCAAATTGAATTATATCATGAAAAATATTACCGATCTTCTTAAAAGATAATCCAAACAATGATCCATTCAAGTATATATTCTCGCGAGCAGTAAGTTCCATATCGAATCCAGTTCCTAAGGCAAGTTTTTGAAAGCTACCTTCAATTGCAACCATGCTTCCCTTATCAGGCTGATAAACTCCACTCATAATTTTTAAAAGAGTGGATTTCCCACTTCCGTTCCTTCCAATTATTCCGAAGAATTCACCTTTACTAATTTTCAGGTTAATATTATTCAATGCATGGATTATTCTTGGCCTTGTTGGTGAAAACAGTGTTGTTAATTTGTTTCGTATTGAATAAGTAGCTCTATCTCTTATTTTAAATGTCTTTGAAACATTCTCCAAACGTATGACTATATTGCTATTACTCATTACATTATAAGATTTCTACAACTCGTTTTGCATGAGCTTTATAAACAAATACACCTATCAACATAACTGCTGAGGCATAAATGTAATTCCATATAAACAGCTCAACATTAACAGCCTTACCAAAAATTAAACAATTATGCATATTGATAACAATCCCAGCTAATGGGTTTAAATAAAGAATAAACTTATATTGATAAAGAATCTGTTCGGAATAAACTATAGGATTTGCCCAAAATGCTGCTATCATGAAAATATCCCAGAAATGATCAAAGTCTCGTAAATATATATATATTATTGATAACAACAATTTAATTCCATAAATCAAAATTACCAGATTCAATACCACCAAAGGGAAAAAAAGTATGTTTAAGTTGTATTCTATTTCAAAGAAAAATGATAAAATAAAATACACGAATAGATTAAAACAAAATGCGAAAAAAGTACTTAATAATCCTGAAGTAATAACATCGAATTTGTTTATTCTTATATTTTCAAATAAATAACGATTCACATGTATAGCATACATTCCCTTTTTGGTACTTTCTGCAAAAAACATCCATAGAATCAATCCGGAAAAAAGGTACAGCGGGAAGTTTTCAATTTCTACATGAAAGAAAACAGAGAAAACAAAATAGTAAATGACAAGTTGTAAAACAGGATTAATCAACGCCCACACAACCCCCAAACTCGTCCCATAATACCTCTTCCTAAAATCCGTCTTCGCCAGTATCCAAATCCGCTCCAGCTTATTATTCTCTGGTAATTTGCGTAATATGGGACCGAAGATTTTGTTGATCATCGCTTGTTCTGGTTCTGTTTAAACAGTAAAGATAAAAATAAAAAAAGAGCCCCAATAACTGAGGCTCTTTTTTTTTACGCGTTAAGTATAGTTTATTTTACTGTATTGACAGTCGTTTTGTTACAATTCCGGCTTCTGTTTGCATCTTCATAATGTATACACCGGGTTGATAATCTGATGTATTCATCCTGATGAATGTACCATCGGTTGCTTCATCTTTTACAACTTTACCTACCAGGTTGTAAATTACGATCCTTTCTACATTAACCGGTGAAGCAATGTTTACAATATCCTTTGCAGGTACCGGGTAAACTTTGATCGCACTTCCTGTGATTTCATCTATTCCAAAGGAACTCTTGTAAACAGTTAAAACACTGAATTTTACATCGCCTTCGGGATAAACTTCGCCAACATATGCATTCTGATAAGGATCTGCATTTGTCATTTCGTATGTCAAACTGTAAACTTTATTTTCGGAAGCATCCCAGGCTTTTAGGATAATCGGATTACCAGCTTCATAACCCGGACCATTATTGGTTACTGAGAATACATTGAGATCGTTTTGTAAATGTTCCTTGTCAGGATCATAGATCATAGCTCCAACCAATTTATCACCATCAAATGCTGCTACCTCATCATAGTTATCAAGATCGGGTGATGTAATATATAGCGTATAGGTTTCTTTCGAAGCATCACCTCCATTGAAAATGAAGTATTGCAGTTCATTGAATTCACGAGGGGATAAAGCCGGTGGAGTTGGAGGAGTAGAACGATATGTTAACTGATCTGTTCCTGTCATTTTTACTTGTATTCCTTCTCCTTCTCCAATCGTACCAATATTATCAATCCATGTACCGCCAATTTTCCTTAGTTTCTCACCGTCTGAGTTCTTTGCCCAGTCGAGGTTATCAAGGATATCCGCAAAGGCTGTTTCAATGTCCATTGAGAATGTTGGGATATAAGCAATAAATTGTGTTCCAACGGCAAGGTCAATTGGGGTTGATGCAGGATCAAGCTGGTCTCCGGATATTGAAAGTTCATCTTCAGCATCCATTTTAAAGAGATAACCTTCTTCTTTTACCCAATCGCCAATTCCATTAGTCCAGGCAGGAGGTGTAGTTTGGATGTATAAATCGGCATCTGTATTTTTAATAAAATCAAGGTTTGCTGTAATATCATCCTCCAATCTTACGATATCATCCATATCAATATCATCAGGTTCAACATTTCTTGATACGAACTGGTAACCTTCTCTCAAAGTTATATCTAACGAACCTGCTGCAAGTTCAGTTAATACTATGTCAACTGTTGTGGTTCCTCCTGATGTAACTGTATTATCATCATCTGTATTGCTTGAGTAACCATCGGCAGCTACTAAAATATCATAGGTACCTGCAGGACAACTTATTGAATACTCACCGCTTGCATCGGTTTCATCCGTATATTCTGTTGAAGTGGATTGGTTTGTAGCAGTAACTGTAGCTCCTTCAATGTTATTTGCCGGTGTAGCATCGTCTGTAACAGTTCCGGCAAGTGTTCCATTCGGCGCTGAGAAACTTACTGTTAAATAACTATATGTATCAGCATCATCCGGGAAATCGTCTCCGGTATAAGCGCCACCGAGTGTAACTGAGTTACTGGTGTATTCTGCATCCGCAGAAAGGTCATAAGCTTTAAACGTATAATCATTTCCGGCTTCATAACCTGTTGTACCATCGCTCAATTCGGCAAAAGCGATCAGGTCATTTTCAAATTTGTTGTCAGATGTACAAACCTGGGCAAGTACAATATGTCCGCAAATGGTTGTACCATCCAAAATAACGATTTCATCAAGCGGTTGCATGTCCACACCGTCAATCTGGGCAGATTGAATGTATAAGGTCCAGTTATCACCGGCTGGATTTCCACCCGGGAAATCATCATAATTGGCTTCATGCAATTCTAAGGTCACATCAGAGGCTGTTGTTGTTGTACCTTCTGAAATGGTAACTGACAGGGTGGTTGTTTTATAAGTCAGTGTTGAATCGAAGAAAGTAATTGTGTAATCGCCAACGCCCAGATCATCAAAAGTATACTCACCATTTTCATCCGTTTCGGTTGTATCACTGCTTCCGGCAATTACAGTAATTTCTTCGGCTCCTGTTTCACCATCATCCTCATAAACCGTTCCTTCCAGATCACCGTATTGCGGGGCTGGCCCTATTGAAACATAACTATAACCCCAACCGGGTGCGCTTGCATCGCCCGGAAAAGTTTC
>CAZTAW010000174.1:0-7085 GCA_964611705.1 uncultured Bacteroidales bacterium | reverse complement strand
CTGGAAAATATTTACCAGGCAGAAAGAGACAGCGGCGAATGGAAAAATGCAAGAATACTTGAAAAACTTACCGATTATCATGGCAGGGTTGGAGCCCTGACACTGTCTCCCGACAGGAGATATCTTTTTTTTGTTGCTTGTCATGCACCGGATGGAGAGGGTAGTTGTGACCTGTATTATTCAATGAAAAAAGGTGATTCGTGGGGACAGGCCAGAAACCTTGGTAATACCATCAATACTGCAAGCTGGGAATCCCAGCCAACTTTTGCTTCTGACGGCAGAACACTATATTTTGCAAGTAACAGAAGTGGTGGGTATGGCAGTTCCGATATCTGGAAATCTGTTTTACAGGCAGATGGAAAGTGGAGCAAACCGGAAAACCTGGGCATCCCGATAAACACCAACGGCGAAGAAATGGCGCCCTTTATTCATCCTGATAACAAAACCTTGTATTTTAGTTCGGATGGACATATAGGTCTGGGTGAAGCTGACCTTTTTGTAAGTCGTCTTCAACCTGACAATACCTGGCTGAAGCCCGTTAATCTTGGTTATCCTATTAATACCGATTCCGATGAGATCAATATCATTGTGGATGCTGAAGGTAAAAAAGGATATATTTCTTCGGATAAGCTTGGTGGATACGGAAAGCATGACATTTATCATTTTGATTTGTATGACGAAATCCGCCCTGAACCGGTAAGCTACATGAAAGGTATCGTATTCGATGCGGAAACCAATGAAAGATTAAATGCAAGCTTTGAATTGATTGATGTTGAAAAAGATAAAAGAATTGTTGAGTCTTTTTCCGATCCCAAAACAGGTGAATTCCTGGTTGTTATTCCCCCCAACCGCAACTATGCTTTAAATGTTTCAAAAAAAGGTTATTTGTTCTATTCTGATAATTTTCAAATGAAAGGATTTTATGCAAAAATGAATCCTTTTGTTAAAAATGTTTACCTCAAACCCATTAAACAAGGCGAAACGGTGGTACTGAAAAATATATTTTTTGATTATGACAAGTATGAACTGCGTCACGAATCCATTACTGAATTAAAAAAGATTATTGAGTTTCTGAAACAAAACCCTGAAGTAAAAATTGAAATTGGCGGACATACTGATAATCGCGGCAGCGCCGAATACAATACCAAACTTTCTAAAAACAGGGCAAAAGCAGTTTATGATTATTTGATTGAACATGAAATATCAAAGTATCGTTTGTCGTACAAGGGATATGGTTTTAATCAACCCGTTGACACCAACAAAACCGGAAAAGGGAGAGCAAACAACCGCAGAACGGAATTTAAGATCACCAGCACAGGACGATGACTCCATTTTATATTTATTTAACAATTCCTTAATTCCTCCGGGCTTTGGCCAATTCACCGTAAAATCATATCTTTGCACCCAATTTTTAAATCAGGCATTGGAATGATAAGAATAACATTACCGGATAGCTCAGTAAAGCACTTTGAAAAAGGCGTTACCGGAATGGATATAGCCAAAAGCATTAGTGATGGCCTTGCCAGGAATGTGCTTTCTGTTAAGGTTGATGGAGAAGTTTGGGATGCAAATCGTCCGATTACCAATGATGCTCATGTGAAACTATTAACCTGGGATGACAAAGAAGGCAAAGCAACCATGTGGCATTCTTCAGCGCACCTGATGGCAGAGGCTGTTGAACAACTTTATCCGGGTGTTAAATTTGGAATTGGTCCCGACATAGGTCAGGGTTTTTATTATGATATTGATCCGGGCGACAAAATGATCTCAGAAAACGATTTCCCTGAAATCGAAAAAAAAATGCTTGAACTTGCCCGGCAAAAGCAAAAATTTGTAAGGGAAGATGTTTCAAAAAATGAAGCATTGAAATACTTTACCGAAAAAGGTGATGAATATAAAATTGAATTGATTGATGATCTTGAGGATGGTGATATATCTTTATACAGGTCCGGTAATTTTGTTGACCTCTGCCGTGGACCTCACCTCCCAGATACAAGTCCGATTAAAGCAATTAAAATAACTAGTGTAGCAGGTGCTTACTGGAGAGGCGATGAAAACCGCAAACAATTAACCCGACTTTATGGGATTAGTTTTCCCAGGCAAAAGATGCTTACCGAATATCTGACAATGCTTGAGGAAGCAAAAAAAAGAGATCACCGGAAATTGGGAAAGGAACTTGAGTTATTCACATTCAGTCAGAATGTGGGACTGGGATTGCCTCTATGGCTGCCAAAAGGTGCACAATTGCGCGAAAGATTAGAGCAATTCCTTAAAAAGGTGCAAAAAAATGCAGGTTATGTTCCTGTGATCTGCCCGCATATTGGTAAAGTTGATCTATACAAAAAATCAGGTCATTATGCAAAATACGGTGAAGATTCTTTCAAGCCCATTCAAACTCCTGTTGAAGGGGAAGATTATTTTCTGAAACCCATGAACTGCCCCCATCATTGCGAGATTTATAAAAGTAAACCGCACTCTTATAAAGACCTTCCGGTGCGTCTTGCTGAATTCGGTACCGTTTATCGCTATGAGCAGAGTGGAGAGCTTCACGGTCTAACACGTGTAAGGGGATTTACACAGGATGATGCACATATTTTCTGTACCCCGGATCAATTGAAGGATGAATTCAACGGAGTAATTGATATTGTACTTCATATTTTTAAAGCACTTGATTTTAAAGAATATACTGCTCAGGTTTCATTGCGGGATACTAATAATAAGGAGAAATATATTGGTAGCGACGAAAACTGGGAGAAATCAGAAAAAGCCATTATGGAAGTGGCAGAAGAAAGAGGATTAAAGTTTAAGGTTGAAATAGGTGAAGCAGCATTTTACGGACCCAAAATGGATTTTATGGTGAAAGATGCGCTTGGTAGAGAATGGCAACTTGGAACGATACAGGTTGATTATAATCTTCCCGAACGTTTTGAAATGGAATACACGGGTAGTGACAACCTTCCGCACAGACCTGTAATGATACACCGTGCGCCATTTGGTTCAATGGAGCGGTTTGTTGCTGTTTTGATCGAGCATTGTGCAGGAAAATTCCCACTCTGGCTTACGCCTGAGCAGGCTATCATATTGCCAATCAGTGAAAAATATCAAAAATATGCTGAAAAAGTTTTAACTTTGCTTGAAAATTACGACATTCGCATGCTGATTGATAGCCGAAGTGAGAAGACCGGAAAAAAGATCAGGGATGCGGAATTGAAAAAAATTCCTTATATGTTGATTGTAGGCGAGAAAGAAGAGAATGATCAAACCATTTCGGTTAGGAAACAGGGTGAAGGTGATCTGGGATCATTTTCAATTGAAAAATTTTCCGGCATGATAAATGATGAAGTGGAAGAACAAATCAGACCATAAAAAACGCAGGATATTTGTTAATTAAATATTGTTAAACCAAAAGAAAGGAGCGTTAGTTATAGCTACACATTTCAGAAATCCGAGGTTCAGAAGAGGACCCAGAAGGGAAGAACCTTTTAGAATTAACAAATACATCACCGCACCGGTAGTAAGGGTAGTGGGTGAAAATGTTGAAGGTGGCATCTATCAGTTAAGAGAAGCTCTTGACCTGGCGGAAGAAATGGGATACGATCTGGTAGAAATTTCTCCGAAGGCCAATCCACCTGTTTGTAAAATTATTGATTATAAAAAGTTTTTATACGACAGAAAGAAAAAACAAAAGGAAATCAAGGCAAAAACAGCAAAAATTGTTGTCAAGGAGATCAGGCTTGGACCCAATACCGACGATCACGATTTTAATTTCAAGCTGAATCATGCCAGGAAGTTCCTTGAAGATGGTGCAAAAGTTAAAGTAGATGTATTTTTCAAAGGCCGAAGCATCATATACAAAGAAAAGGGAGAGATCATGCTCTTGAAATTCGCCCAGGAACTTGAGGAATACGGAAAAGTTGAACGTATGCCCAAACTCGAAGGCAAGCGCATGATCATGATAATAACACCCAAGAAAACAAAATAATACTAATTAAAAATCAAAGTGAGATAGCGATGCCAAAGATGAAAACAAAATCCGGTGCCAAGAAAAGATTTTCTTTTACAGGAACCGGTAAGATCAAAAGGAAGCATGCATACAAGAGCCACATTTTGACCAAAAAGTCAAAGAAACGTAAACGTAACCTCGGTTATAGTGCCATTGTGGATAATGCAGACATCAAGAATGTTAAGAAAATGCTTCTCAAGTAAATTAATGAATTGTTTAACTTACTGCATGCCGAAAGATTCTCAAAAAGAGGACGCTTGCAGTAATAAAAGAAAAGAAAATGCCTAGATCAGTAAATGCAGCAGCATCAAAAGCCCGGCGAAAAAAAGTAATGAAACAGGTGAAAGGCCAGTTTGGTCGCCGGAAAAATGTCTGGACGGTTGCTAAAAATGCACAGGAAAAAGGCTTACAATATGCCTACCGCGACAGACGAACAAAGAAAAGAAATTTCAGAGCTTTATGGATCCAAAGGATCAATGCAGCAGCCCGTCAATATGGAATGTCATATTCGGTGTTTATGGGAAAACTGCATGAGAAAAACATTAATTTGAGCCGTAAAGTGCTGGCAGACCTTGCAATGAACCATCACGATGCTTTCAAAGCCATCGTTGATTCGGTTAAATAGATAAATTTGAAGCGTAAAATAAAAAGGCTATCCCGATCAGGATGGCCTTTTTTAATATAAACTTTTCAAATCCTTAGTAAAAAAGTAATCTGACTTTTATACATTTACTCCCAAAATTAAAAAACGAATTATTATGCTACGAAAGAATTATTTATTTGCCATTGCTTTTGTTCTGTTCTTATTTGCGACCGGATGTGATCAAAAAACAAAACAGGAAACTAAAAATGAGAATGCGTTTACTTTTGCTTTCCTTACCGATATTCATTTGCAGCCTGAAAGGGGTGCAATAGATGGATATAAGCTTGCGATAAAAAAGGTTAATGAATTGAATCCTGATTTCGTGATAACAGGTGGTGATTTGATCATGGACGCACTGGGGCAAAATTATGAAAGATCCGATTCGCTTTACAATTTGTACACTGAACTAACCAAAGACTTTGAAATGCCTGTGTATAATACAATTGGCAATCATGAGATTTTTGGATTATACGAAGAAAGTAAAGTAGATACAACACATGAATTATACAGGGAGAAAATGTATGAAGACCGCATTGGTCCACGATATTATACTTTTGAAAAGCAGGGATGGAAATTTTTTGTACTTGATGCCATTGGTTATACCAAAGAGAGAAAATATATAGGTAAAATAGACCAGGAACAAATTAAATGGATAACCACCGAACTTGAAAAAACCAGCAAAGAAATACCCATTGCAATTAGCGTTCATATTCCCTTTATTACAGTCGGAACCCAGATCATGTATGGTTCACTGGAAGCCAACAGCCCTGGCGCTGTTATTACGAATGCTAAAGAATTGCTTGATCTTTTCCAGGAACATAATCTCAAACTCGTTTTACAGGGGCATCTGCATATTCTGGAAGACATATATATTAAAGGTATACATTTTATCACAGGTGGTGCCGTATCCGCGAAATGGTGGTCGGGTCCACATCACGGTCTTGAAGAAGGCTTTATTCTTTTTACAATAAACAAAGATAAGCAGGAAATAGAGTGGAAATACATTGATTACGGATGGGAAGTACCGGGTCAGCAATAATATATTGTGTCTTTTTTTGTTACAAATGAATTTTAGTTTTTGATAATTCATATTTTTGAACTATCTTTCGTTTGTAATGAAAAACATAATCTGTATTCTGATCATCGGTATTATTTCGTTAAGCTTGTTTTCACAGCAAAGTCAGGATACTTCATATCTGGAAAAAAGAAGCGGTATTTATTCTGATTATCTTACCTTTAAAGATACCATGACTGTAAATACATGGATGAATTATCGCTTGCTTATCCAAAAACTTGAGGAAATCCTCAAAATGGATAATCGCATCATTTATAATACAAATCCGCTTAAGGAGCAGATTAATGTTCTTGAGAATAAAAATTTTGAATTGCTTGATGAGATCAATGCAATGTACAGGCAAAACGAGATTTTGAACGATAAACTAAAGAATGTCAAAAGCAGGCAGAATATTTATATAATATTGTTTATCATTTTTGCTTTGCTATTGATTGCCGTAATCCTTTTTGTTCTGTCAAAGAAAAATAAATTTCTGAAAGCCAGATTAAGATTAAAATACCTTGAAAAAGAAAATACAGGATTGCTTACCGACCGTGAGAAATTTGAGAAATGGTATGATGAGGAAAGGAAGAAAAATAATACAATAGAAAGTGAACTCGAAGACCTGGAGACAAGATTTGATCAGGCTGCTGATCAGCTTGAAGAGCTTGGGAAAATATTATATAAAGAAAAAGATGAACGGGAAAAAGTTGAAAAAGAGTTAAAAAGAATTCTCGGCCAGCTTAAAAACGTTTAGCGTTGCTTATTTAAATCCATCCTTTTATTTTATAATAAAAAAGAGCCAGGAATTCTCTGGCCAGATCAACCTCAAGTTTTAAATGGCCCCAAAACCGATAACGTAAATTAATGCTTCTGCCTACATCAGGAATATAACTGTTTCCGCCAAGGTCTTCATCCCTGAATTCAAGCCTCGATTCTATAACCCGCTCAAAAGCAGGGTAGGAGCCAACATGTTCGAATCCTGCTTTCTCGAAAGATAAAACTGCTCTCCTTGTATGAATTGGTGATGTGACAATAATAATGGAATCACCGGATAAATAAAAAAATTTTTCATTCACCTGCAGGGCCTGTGAACGTGTATTGGTACCAATGTTTTCGTAAAAAATCCTTGAACTGTCAATACCTCTTAGTAATAACTCATCAGCCGTTAGCCTGATTGAACTGTAAATGTCGGATGTGTCGCCAGGCATAACAATGATGATATTGGCATCAGGAAATCTTATACAGGCTTTTGCTGCGCAGTACACCCTGTATAATCCATCTTCGCTTGGCATGCCTCCCCCGCTCAGTAAAACAATGGTTCCCGGATTGTTTATCTTATCCATATTTTTGGAACCCAGCCAATACAGACCTTTAAAGGGTAA
>CAZTAW010000173.1:0-7217 GCA_964611705.1 uncultured Bacteroidales bacterium | reverse complement strand
GCGTTAAAGCCTATTCGATTGAAACCATAAACTTCATCGCCGTCAACCTGCGACAAATTAAATCCGCCTATCAACGCACCTTTGATCACCTGTGAATAAGCGGATGAATACAGAAAGAATGATATACCTATTATCAAGATGAGTTTCTTCATTTGCCCGTGATTGAATATTCTTGAAACGAAAATCAAATCATAAAATTTTATTTCGGAATATCTATTGCTCAACATCCTTCAGCGAGAGTTGAATTCTTTTGCGAGCAATGTCAACATCCATAACTTTTACCATCACTTTTTCGTTGATCCTGACGATCTCATTCGGGTCTTTCACAAAACGGTCGGCCAGTTGGCTGATGTGTATCAAACCATCCTGATGCACGCCAATATCCACAAAAGCTCCAAATGCAGTGATATTTGTCACAATGCCCGGTAACACTATTCCTTCACGTAAATCCTCCATAGAATTCACGTTCTTATCAAATTCAAACAAGTCGAATTCCTCCCTGGGGTCGCGCCCTGGTTTATCAAGTTCCTTCATAATGTCTTTCAAGGTTGGCAACCCGGCTTTTTCGGTAACAAATTCTTCGGGTTTGATTTTTTTTCGCAATTCATCGCTATGTATCAACCCGGGAATATCCGTATGAAGCGAAACAGCCATCTTTTCAACAATATCATAACTTTCGGGATGAACGGCTGTGTTATCAAGCGGATTGTCGGCATCATGTATTCTCAAGAAACCAGCCGACTGCTCAAAAGCCCTTACTCCGAAACGCCGGACTTTTTTTAAATCTTCCCGCGATGTAAAAGCCCTGTTCTCTTTACGGTACTGTATTATATTCTCTGCAAGCACAGGCCCAAGCCCTGACACATATTTTAAAAGTTCCTTACTGGCAGTATTCAGTTCCACTCCTACCCTGTTAACGCAGCTTTCGACCGTGTCGTGCAGGCTCTGTTGCAGGGCAGATTGGTTTACATCATGCTGGTATTGCCCCACACCTATTGATTTGGGATCAATTTTAACCAATTCTGCCAGCGAATCCATCAGCCGGCGACCAATAGAAACAGCACCACGCACGGTGACATCATATTGCGGTAGTTCCTCACGCGCAATGGAAGAAGCGGAATACACAGAAGCACCGCTTTCGTTTACCATAACGGCAATGATCTCCCTGTCGAACTTAATCCTGCGAATCAGGTTCTCGGTTTCCCGGCCTGCTGTTCCGTTACCTATGGCAATGGCTTCGATCTTATATGCATCAACCAGGCTGGTGATTTTATTGATGGCCTGTTTCCTTTCACTTTGCGGGGGATGGGGAAAAATGGTTTCATTGTGCTTTAAGTTACCTTGTTTGTCAAGGCAAACCACTTTACAACCCGTTCTGAATCCCGGGTCAATGGCAAGAATGTTTTTTTGACCAAGCACTGGTGCAAGAAGGAGTTGCCGCAGGTTTTCAGCAAAAACATTGATGGCATCTTCATCAGCCTTTTCCTTGATCATGGCACGTATCTCATTTTCCATCGAAGGCGCAATCAGGCGTTTGTAGCTATCTTTCATTGCAACTTGAACCTGTGCTGTAGTTTCGTTATCGCTTTTGATCAGAACTGAATCCATAAACCCGATAGCTTCCGCTTTGTCGGGTTCTATTTTCAGTCGCAGGAAAGATTCCTTTTCACCGCGAAACATCGCCAGAACACGATGGGATGGCGCTTTTAGCGCAGGTTCTTCCCAATCGAAATAAGTCTTGTATTTAATCCCTTCTTCCTCCTTTGCTTTCACAACTTTTGATTTTATCACTCCCTGCCTTACAAATAGCCTCCGCAGCCCGGATCTGATTCTCCGGTTTTCACTAATCCATTCCGCGATAATATCCCGGGCGCCCGACAAGGCATCTTCAATTGTTTCAACACCATTTTCCCTGTTAATAAATTCTTCAGCTTTTGATTCCGGATCAATGGCATGCTGAGCCATAATCATTTTTGCAAGCGGTTCAAGGCCTTTTGACCTTGCAATGGTTGCGCGGGTTTTCTTTTTGGGTTTATACGGTAGGTAAAGGTCCTCAAGCTCTGATAATTCTTCTGCATTCTCAATTTGTTCTTTCAGCTCATCGGTGAGCTTATCCTGCCCTTCGATGGATTCCAAAATAAAAGCCCTGCGTTTTTCAAGCTCTTCAATTTTTTGATTTATATCTCTGATACGTGTAATTTGCAATTCATCAAGGCTCCCGGTTGCTTCCTTTCTGTATCTTGAAATAAATGGAATCGTGGCACCCGATGCTATAAGCCTGAGGGTATTGGCTACCTGCCTGCTGCTGATACCGGTTTGTTTTTCTATCCTTTGTTCGTACATAAGTTTATTTCTTTAGGATTTCAAAACTACATTTATTATTTTTGTTTACGAATCAATTTACTAAACAAAAAAATATGGCCCATTTTAGTGTAGTTGTTCCGGATAATAAAGTCAAATTCTTTAAAGAATTATTGAACAATTTGAAGTTTGTTGGTGTGAGGGAAGATGATCAATCACACTTAACCGATAATCATAAGGACATTCTTAATGAAAGGATATCAAAATATAATAAGAATCCTGAATTCTTTTTAGATTGGGAAGTAGTAGAAAATGATCTTGTTAAGCGATATGACTTATAAAATAATTATTGATCCTGAAGCTATTCAGGATATGGAAGAAATTATTATTTGGTATGAGGAAAAGAAAAATGGTCTTGGCAAAAGGTTTTATAGGAATTTCAGAGATGCTCTTGATTTTATCCAAAGAAATCCGTATAGTTTTGCTAAGAGGTACAAAGAATCAAGGTCTATTAATCTAAAAACATTTCCAATCGCAGTACACTATTTAATTAATGAAACCCAAAAAACAATCGCTGTATTGGCAGTTCTTCATAATCGAATAAACCCGATACACTGGAAAAAAAGAATATGATCAATCACTAATTACCGCAACAATGTAACCGTACCGGATTTGTGTGCAGCTGCGCCATCTCCTGTATCAGCATCATATACCGTATAGTTAATCACATACACATAAACTCCCGCAGGGGCCTCTTTTCCATCATAGTTGCCATCCCAGCCTTCTGTCGGATCGCCCGATGAAAACACATTCTGTCCCCACCGGTTATAAATATTCATTTCATAATCAGCAATATAGGATGAAATACTGATCACCTTAAATTCATTATTCCCCCGTGTGCTATTGGGATAGAATGAATTGGGCAGGTATATCTCAACACTTCTGACATAAATGTTCAGGGTATTTGATTTGGCCGATTCAGGTATAAAGCAGCTTTCCTCGGTATATAGTCTGCAAATGACTTCGGCATCTCCCGTAATGGAACTTGTTGTATAAGTATTTGATATTCCTGAAGATACAACCTCTCCATTGATAAGCCATTCATAGGTGGGATTAATTCCCGGATTTACCGGATCGGCAGTGAATGCAACTTCTTCTCCCGGGTAAATCGGATTGGCCGAGGCGGATATTTCAAGCGTTACTTCTGCACTTTCCAGTACTTCAACATCCACGGTTGAATTATCCTGACAATTATAAGGTGATGAAACAAACACCTCATACATACCTGATTGATCTGTTTCTACCGGATAGATAACCGGATTCTGATCATCACTTGAATAACCGTTTGGTCCCTGCCATTCGTAACTTCCGCCGGGAAAATCAACATAAAGATGAAGACTATCACCGCTGCATACAGGCGTTGTCGCTGATGCTGTTACACTGATCGGCTCCCCTTCATTTGTAATTTCATACGGGCCGGCAACGGTTTCGCAGCCGGCAGCATCCTGAATATATAATGTGTAGGTACCTGAGCTCAGGTTTTCGATATAGCTTGTATCGCCACTTACAATGTTTCCGTCCTGATCCTGCCATTCATAGGTTAAGCCTGAATTACCAGTTACTTGCAGACCTTCAATAGCGCCATTGCCCTGATAGCAACCTTCGGGTATGATATCAAGATTATCCTCATTAACGATCGGTCCGCTGATGGGTGGCAATGTATATGGCCCGCCAATGGTTTCGCAGCCATTCTCATCCCTTACCAACAAGAAATATGTTCCTGAAGAAGCATTGTTAAGCAAGAGGTTGGCTGAAACCGTATCTCCTGACCCGTTATACCAGCGATATTGCAATGACCCGGTTCCATTTACCGAAATATCTTCTATGGAACCATTTTCCATATCACAGTTTTCTCCGGTGATAAAAACATTTTCGTCAAAAATGAGGGGTGCCGGGAATGCTTCAACCTCAAAGGGACCAAAAACAGCCTGACAATCATTTACATCCAAAACAGTGAGGGTATACTCTCCACCAGACAATCCCGTAATATTTAAACTGTTGCCAACTACCTGGCTGTTTTCATCTTCCCAGGTAAAAGTAAAAGGGTCACTACCTGTGATTTCCAGACCGGTTATACCTCCATTATCCAAACTGCATGTAGCTGGTTCAATATTCATGTTTGAGGTATTCAGTTCCGGTGCGCCCTCATCAGGGATTTGAATATCATTGGTTGTTGACTGACAACCGTTTACATCCGAAACGATCAATGTATACACTCCTGATGGCACATCAATCAGATCGGGATCGTAACCAACGGTATCCCCTGCTGAATTAATCCAGATATAAGTGAGGGGCTCATTTCCATCAGCTTCAATTCCTGTGATGGAACCGTTTTCCTGACCACAGGAAGAAGGTGTCATGGTATAATCTGATGTGTCAAGCGCAGGGCCTTCCAGTGTCGCGCTGAAGAAAACGGTATCAGGGAGGGCAAAATTTCCGCAGGCATCCGAAACACCGGTAAAAGCTTTTAAAATAAACTGATAGTCTCCGCCAATGGTGAACAGAGGGTCAACTGTTGCGGTATAGGTTCTTTCATATTCCGCACCCAGTTCGCAATTTTCACCTGTGATATGGGTAAGCGCCATTTCATCTCCATTTGGATTTACCAATTTGAATGCATCAGGTGTAACTGTTTCACAGGCCACCTCTTCCGAGAAACTAAATCTAAAGGTACTGTCATTGCATTTTATCTGGCTTGATACGACACTTTTTAACTGGGGCTTCACATTATCATATATTTGAGCTGTGGAGGCTCCAAAATCCAGGGAGTATCCCGGTGGTGTTTGCGACCAGTCACTAATATATAAAACATAGGTTTCACCTTCACTAACCGGTATTTCAATATTCCATTTTGAGCCACTTTCTCCCGGTCCGCTGCATTCGTCCAAGCCATCTTCCGTGGCACCGGTATCTCCCCACCATTGTGAATTATTCTGACTTCCAACAGAGTTACAACTCACAACCATTTCAGGTGCATTGTCGTAAATATCTTCACAATCGTGATAGGTGAGATTATAAACTGCCCAGTCGTAGTCATCAGTCTGATCAACAGGTGAAATAATAAACCTTAACATTCCTCCCTGCTGTACTGTAAACCTGTACCAGGTGCTGTTTCGCTCGCCCCAGAGGCAATTGTACGGGCAAGCTTGCTGACCGAGTATCTCATTCGGATAAGTTCCCTCACCGTTGGCCGTATTTGGCTGGAAATAATAATCCTGGCATACCTGTATCGCGCCGATACAATCGCCCGTTGTGGGCGGATCCTGTGCGTATATTTTTTGAGGGATAACAACAGTAAATAAAGCAAACAATAATAAAACTACCTTCCTTTTCATCCTGTATATTTTTTTTTGGTTTCACTCCTATTCTTCAAAATTAATATAAAAATCACAAAAATTTCACTTTTAGCAAAACTTTTCAACCTCTGACAATTCTTATCAACCTATATTAATCCTTCGATAATTTTATTATTTTTGGTCTTCATTAAAAAATCAAAACGAATGAACAGGAAAATTAAAACAATTTTAGCTTTCGGTATTATGACGGCAATGATCTTTTCAGGATGTGAAAAGGATTCAGGAGACGATGATAATAATAACAACAATAATAATGACAACAAACCACCGGTTGCCTCATTTACCATAACTCCCCACTCAGGTGACACGGAAACAGTTTTCAGCTTTGACGCTTCGGAAAGCAGTGATGAAGAAACAGCCACAGCAAACCTGCAGGTTAGATGGGACTGGAATAACGACGGAACTTACGATACCGACTACTCAACTACAAAAACTGCAGATCATCAATACACAAATGCCGGTTCATACACCATAAAACTACAGGCAAAAGACGAGGGTGACAGTACAGCTACCACATCAAAATCACTGACTGTTGATCCTTACGTTGACAACTGCCCCGACAGCTTTGTTGACAACAGAAACGGCAAAACATATACCACAGTTGAGATTGATAACCAATGCTGGATGAAAGAAAACCTGGATATAGGCGATATGATCAATGCCTCACAAAACCAGCAGGATAACGGGATTATTGAAAAATACTGCTATGATAACAATACGGCCAATTGTGATCAATATGGCGGACTCTACCAGTGGGATGAGATGATGCAATACAGTAAATCAAAGCAGGGCATTTGCCCGGAAGGCTGGCATTTGCCGACGGATGTGGAATGGATGCAAATGGAGATGGCACTCGGAATGAGCTACGATGAAGCAACTTCCCTTGGTTATCGCGGAACAGACGAAGCAGCCAAACTCAGGGTTGGAGGCTCATCAGGTTTTGAAGCTTTGCCTGGCGGATACAGAATGACCAGTCCGCAGTTTTCGGGTCAGGATATGATCGCTGCATTTTTCACTGCTTCATCATCCGTCACCAATCCTTCTAATGCTTATATAAGATTCGTATTCAGCGATAACGACAAAGTATATCGTTCCAGCTATGATAAAATCATGGCTATGTCGGTAAGGTGTATTAAGGATACTGAGTAATTGATTTTGCAGTAACCGCATTTGGGGTTTCTGGTTTGGAATTATTGTGAGCATGTATACTTTTGCTGTTTTTACGCTCTTTCTGCCGATGGGAGTTTATGACGGAATTTTAACCGTTTTGGCGCTTTTCATTTTTGCTTATTGGTTATTTCGGGAAAAAGCCGATAAATGTATAATTCTTTAGAGAATAGGGATTTTTTAAATCACTAATTCTGTCAATTTAAAATACCATCTGTCAAACTTTAAAACTTTCCAGATGATCAATTACTGATTACCGTTACCGGATAATAAAAAACAAACAAAATTCAGTCATCCCTGTGAACGATTGTTTAAACATTTCACAAAACATTT
>CAZTAW010000172.1:0-7234 GCA_964611705.1 uncultured Bacteroidales bacterium | reverse complement strand
GTTTTCTGAAATACAAGAAAAAAGTGAAGAAGTAAATCAATCCATGTAACATTTTTAGGATTGCATCCGTCACACTAAAAAATTCAGAAATAAAAAAATTTTAATGCTATGAAAAAATTAAGATTATACGGAACAATTCTTACACTCACCCTTGCACTTGTATTTTCAAATAATGCGATCAGTCAGATTGGCGCAAAAGGAAACGGCAACATTGTAAAACAAAACCGCGAGGTGGAGAATTTTAATGGTTTTGAAGTAGGCGGTGCTTTCGAAGTGTATCTTATCCAAACCGATAAACATTCGCTGGTTATTGAAACGGATGAAAATTTGCTTGAAAAGATCACAACCGAAGTTAATAATGGCATGTTAAGCATTTCATCAAAATTTATAAGGAAAGCCACCGCCCTTAATATTTATATTGGGGCGCCCGATATTAAAACAATAAAAATTTCAGGAGCAGCAGTTTTATCAAGCCGTGAAAGATTTGGGGTTGAAAAACTGTTTATCGAACAAAGCGGAGCCAGTGAAACAGCCCTTGACCTGAACGCAGGCGAAATCACAGCTTTTACATCCGGGGCATCAGAGCTTGAGCTAAAAGGATTAAGTGAAGACCTGATACTTGAAACCAGTGGCGCTTCTGATGTAGACGCCAGCAAACTTATTGCAAAACATGGTATGGTTAAATCCAGCGGTGCAAGCCGGGCTAAAGTAAACGTATCGGAAACCTTAACAAAAGAAACTTCAGGTTCATCGCGCATTATCAATGTAAGCGATGCTGAAGAAACAGAAAAGGAAGAAGAATTTGAAGTTGAAGTAGAAAAACATGTACCGGACGATGTATATGTAAAAAGCATGGGCATTGAGGTGCATGAAGATGACGATTCAACATATATTAAGATCGGTAAACACAGGTTTGTAGTAGATGAGAATGGTAACGTCAAATACAAAAAATGGAAGAAAAACAAGTTTAACGGCCATTGGGCTGGATTGGATTTGGGAATCAATGCTTACCTCACACCTGAAAACACAATGAATTTTGTTCCCGAATACGATTATCTTGATCTTGTAATCGGCAAATCAATTAAGGTCGGTATCAATTTCTTTGAGCAGAACCTGCCCATATCAAAAAACCAGAAATGGGGACTGATTACAGGGTTGGGTTATGAGATCAACAATTACCGCTTCGATAATGATGTAATAATCACTGGCGATTCTGCCGGACTACAGGGATTTTATTCCAGAAATATTTCGATGAGAAAAAGCAAACTTGTTGTTAATTACCTTGAAATACCTGTTTTGTTTGAATTCCAGACCAACCGCTTCTCAAACAAAAGGAGTTTTCATTTTACAGCAGGTATGATATTTGGTGTTCGGGTTGCCTCACATACAAAACGTTATTTCGAAGAGTTGAACAAAGAATATACCCTTGTTGATCCTGTGACCGGTGAAAAAAAATATGATGCAACTTCACCCAACAACAAGAAAGTAAAAGACTGGGACGATTTCCACCTGAATCCTTTCAAAGCAGAGGCTACCGTGAGGTTTGGCTGGGGATGGATCAACCTGTTCGGAACATACTCGCTTACAACATTATTTAAAGATGGCAAAGGACCTGAACTTTATCCTTTTACGGCAGGTTTAACTATATCAACCTGGTAATAATTAATAATTAAACACCCCTAACTTCAACCCCTCGCTAACTTCGGACTCCAAACAACAAACATTTGATCCATTGCGTTTTAGTCAGGATTTATTTTTTTCGTATTTTTGCATGTCACTCAATTAAGCACAAGACAAAAAAAGAATCACGTATGTCAGGTCACAATAAATGGTCATCAATCAAGCATAAAAAGGGAGCAAAGGATGCCAGGCGTTCCAGGATTTTTTCCAAGATAATAAAAGAAATTACCGTTGCTGTTAAAGAAGGCGGCCACGATCCTGAAGCCAACCCCAGGCTGAGGCTTGCCATTGCCAATGCCAAAGGTGCCAGTATGCCAAAAGACAATATCGAAAGGGCGATCAACAAAGGAAAAGACAAAGATGGATCAAACTTTGAGGAAGTTACCTACGAAGGCTACCTTTCACATGGCATCGCTGTATACCTTGAATGCACCACCGATAACCTGCAACGAACAGTAAGTAATGTACGCTCCATTTTTAACAAGCACGATGGCAGCCTCGGTAAAAACGGTTCGCTGAGCTTTCTTTTCGACCGGAAAGGTGTTTTTACAATTCCCATTGGCAATGTAACCGATAAAGAAGAATTTGAACTGGAAATGATTGATGCAGGCGCTGAAAATTTTGAAGAAGATGATACTTTTATCACGGTCACCACTTCAATGGAAGATTTTGGCAACATGCAAAAAAAGCTCGAAGAAATAGGCATTGAAGCCGAAAGTCAGAAATTAGAACGCATCCCGCACGACACGATTACCCTTGAAAAAGAAACCGCTTTAAAAATACTCAAAGTGATTGAACAATTTGAGGATGATGACGATGTACAGAACATCTACCATAATCTTGAGATTACGGATGAGGTAATGGAAGAAGCTTAGATAAGAAGAATAAAGAATTAAGAATACAGTATTCAGAATTTAGTAGTTAGAATGAATAAATAGGTATTAATATACAAAACAGTAATTTCACACCAGCATCAGATATTCCCATATACCCATATACACCTTATAACCTGTCAGTTACACCTTTCCTACGGAATTCTTTGAAAAAAACGATTTATTCTACTTTTTATTAACAGCGACCACGTTATCACCCATATTCTCTAACTTTGCCATCCATTCTGCTTTGGCCTTATTGAACAAATCAAGATAAGTTGAATCTATAGGCTCCGCCGGGGGTGATTTAACCTTAAGAGGATTAATAGGTTTTCCGTTTTTATAAAAACGAAAATCGAGATGGGGGCCGGTAGCCAGGCCACTTTGCCCGACATAACCGATTACATCACCTTGTTTTATCTTACTTCCAATATGCAATCCTTTTGCATAGGCCGATAAATGAAGGTAAGCTGTTGAGTAATATCCATTGTGTTTGATTTGGATCCTTCTTCCACCCTGTTTTGTCCAGCCTTTTTTAACAACGACCCCATCACCAACGGAATGGACAGGTGTTCCGTAATCAGCAGCATAATCCACTCCTGTATGGGGCCTGTATATTTTCAGTATAGGATGAAACCTGCGGTATGAGAATCCGGAGCTGATCCTTCTGAACCGCAATGGCGCCTTTAAAAAAGTACGCCGCATACTCCCGCCATTGAGATCGAAATAATCACCCAGGCTATCCTGTACAAAATAAAAAGCGTAATAATCTTCCCCGTTATGATGAAACATAGCTGCCCTTATTTTTCCCAGGCCAATATACTCCCCGTCAACCATCATCTTTTCATAGATCACTTTGTAATAATCCCCTTTTTTTATGTCGAAAAAATCAATAATCCAGGCAAAAACTTCCGAGAGTTCATTGGCCAGATTGGGATCGGTATCGTTATCTATCATAGCATTCCATAAGGAAGATTCAATAATACCGAAAGCTTCAATCTCTAATAGCTCAATTTCTTTATTGCCGCGATGAACCCGAACCGAATCTCCGAGTTCAAAAACAACAAACGACATTGGATTTTCTTCGTAAATAAAATATTTAACTTTTTTCAGTGAATCCCTTGTACATAGAATCGAATAGTGATTACCTCTTTTGATTTTTCTGACATTGAAAACCGAATCAGGGATTTTAGAAATGGCATTGATCTTTGCATAATCCACATCATATTTGAGCAGGATATCGGCAAGGAATTCATTGCGCTTGACAACATCGCGTATTACTTCCATGGAGTCGAGAACTATTCCGTATTCCATGGCAATCTCCAAATTGGGTACCGATATATCAGACAGGGAATAATCTTCTTTTTCACGCGGGTATGGGTCAAACAGGGCAATAATCAAAATTCCCGACAGCAAGAGTATAAAAACTTCAACAATACGCCTCATATTTTTTTATTGATCAATTCACTTTTTGAAATTAAAGAAAAAATCACTTTCCGGGGACAGCCGATCTTATGCAAATCACTATAGAAAACATCCGGCTTACTCCAGGTAATCTTTTGCAGCATTCAATCCGGCCCGGAAAGCCTCAATATTCTGATTCACAACCTCCTCACCTTTGGAGCCAAATATTTTAACAATGGCTTTTTCAAGGCCTTCGATCTCCAGCCCCAAATAACGGGCGCTTGCACCCAGCACAACAATATTCGCCGATTTGGGTGCACCCAGGTCTTTGGCAATGCTTTCGGCATCAATCAGCACATGATAGGGTAGCGATTTGATCTTTTCTATGATCATATCCGTATCGGGATAATCAGGGATATTAACATACGGTGTTGTATTTGTTATCAACCATCCTTCATGATGAAGCATCGGCAAATATCGCAGTGACTCCATCGGTTCAACGGAAATAATTATATCGCTTTTTCCTTCCGGGATCAGGTCCGACGAAATTGGCTCAGTTGATATTCGGAGGTGTGACTGTACATCACCGCCCCGCTGACTCATGCCATGTACTTCAGCCTGCTTCAGGTGCATTCCGGCATCAAGGGCCGCCGTACCTATAGTAGCTGCGATTGACAAAATACCTTGTCCGCCTACACCGGCTAAAATTATATCTTTTTTCATTTATTAATTGTTTTTATTCCTTGAATGCTTTAATTTTTCCGGCCAATTTTGCTTTATGCTTTGCCCGCATTCTTTTATTCAGTGTTTGGATGCATTCTCTCCTCGGAATTATGACCGACACTCCGTTATATTCTAATTCTTCTTTAATGGTTTTAACAAAATCTTCATGATTCTTTGGCAAAGGCTTAACCAACTTGATATGGTCTTCTTCCACACCGAGACCTTTGCAAATATCTTCAAGCTTACCCAGTGCAGATGATTTTTGCCCACCGGTCATACCCACAGTTGAATTATCCATGATCATCACTGTGATTGGGGTTTTGTTGTTAACTGCATCAAGAAGGCCTGTTATCCCCGAATGAGTAAAAGTAGAATCGCCAATGGCAGCAACCGAGGGAACCAAACCGGCCTCGGCAGCTCCAATTGCCATCGTTATGGAAGCCCCCATGTCAACACAGGAATTGATTGCTTCCAGGGGTTTTAAAGCACTCAAAGTATAACATCCGATATCTGAGAACACCCTTCCCTTAGAATAATTTTCAAGCGCTTTATTAAGTGCAAGAAATGAATCATTATGCGAACAACCTTTACAAAGCTTTGGTGGCCGTGGTTTCAGAAAATCAGGAGCAGTATGACGACTTTCAAATTTCATACCCAGTGCCTGTCCAACAATGTTTGGGTTGAGTTCACCATCTCTTGGCACGGTTCCATCCAGTCTTCCTTTGATCTTCTTACCTTTGTTTAATAATCCCTTTATTAATTCTTCAATAATGGGATATCCTTCTTCAAGCACCAGTATTTCATCGCATTCATCATAAAGTTTTTTGATATAATTTATTGGTGCCGGATACTGGCTGAATTTAACAAGCGGATACGGAAAGGTCTTTTCAGTGAAATTTTCATGGAGATAATTATAAGAGATACCACAAGCAATTATACCAAGGCTTTTGTCTTTTCCTTCATAATAATGATTAAAAGATGAATTTTCGGAAAGTTTCAAAAACTCCGGTTGATTATTGAGCAGTATCTTGTATTGTTTTCGCGCGATGGCAGGTAACAAAACGAATTGACGAAGGTTCTCAGGTAATTTAAGTTTATTTTGTTCCCGGCTGTCTTTGCGTATCACACCTGAACGGCTGTGTGCCAATCGTGTGGTGATACGTAATAATACAGGCACCTTCAATTCTTCTGACAGATCGAACCCATAATGAACCATGTCGTAAGCTTCCTGCTGGTTGGACGGTTCAAGAATTGGAATCATGGCAAATTTACCATAGAATCGCGAATCCTGTTCATTCTGTGATGAATGCATGGAGGGATCATCAGCGGCAACCACTATCAAACCTCCATTTGTACCGGTAATGGAAGAATTGATAAATCCGTCTGCTGCAACATTCAGGCCTACATGCTTCATGCATACCATGGCTCTTTTGCCTGCATAAGACATTCCCAAAGCCGTTTCCATGGCGGTTTTTTCGTTGGCCGACCATGATGATCTTATCCCCTTCTCCTTCGCTTCTTTAGATCTTTGTACAAATTCGGTGATCTCTGTGGACGGTGTACCGGGATATGCATACACACCAGACATACCTGCATCTATTGCTGCCTGCGCAATAGCTTCATCGCCGAGTAACAATAATTTTTGCATATCTTATTTTATTAAATATTTTTAAAACTTTCATGAATAAACGATTTATACCGATTCGGAACAGGTTTGCAATAATTGATCTTATGCTCCAATCGGTATAACTGAATCTAACAGAAAAATGCTTTGCATTTTTTGCAAGTTTCAGTATACAAATCTAAAAAAAATGAGTTTATAAAGCGTTTTTTTTTAAACAGCAATTTCATAATAACCCTTTCAAAACTTGTCAATAAGGCTTTATAATCGTAACATTGCAGCAGAAACAGCAATTATGAACTTTTTGGCGCATTTATATCTTTCACCTGACGAACAGAAGATCAAACTGGGAAATTTCATCGCAGACGCCATTAAGGGAAAAGCTTTTAATAAATATGAAAAGAACATACAACGCGGAATTATCCTACACCGCGCAATTGATACCTACACTGATAAGCATCCCGTTTTTATAGAAAGCGCAAACCGTTTGAAGCGAAAATACCGTATGTACTCCATGGTAATTGTTGATATTTATTACGATCACTTTTTGGCGCGACACTGGAGTGCTTATTCCGAAAAAGACCTGATCAAATTTACCTCGGAATCTTACAAAGTTCTCGTAAAACATTATCATTTGTTACCAGCGCGGTACAAGCGGATTCTTCCCTTTATGATAGCACAAAACTGGCTGGTCGGGTATGCAAGCTTTTGGTCGCTCGAAAGAGTTTTTAAAGGAATGGCCCGCAGAACCGGATATAAATCAGGTATGGAAAATGCAGTAATTGATCTGAAAAAACACTACCATCTTTTTGAAAATGAGTTTAGAAGGTTTTTCCCGGATATGATAAAATTTGTTTCAAACTTTGATTAATAAACTACTAGTGCGTTCATGATATAACTTGACATATCAATAAATAAATCGTATCTTTGTGCC
>CAZTAW010000171.1:0-7296 GCA_964611705.1 uncultured Bacteroidales bacterium | reverse complement strand
TTTAGGGTATATTCGTGGGCACACCAGAGACGAGTTTTGTCTGGCAAAGTTTTCAGAGATTGAATGGCAATATGCTGCACAAGCCGGCAATCCTGATAAAAGGTGGCCCTGGGAAGAAGATATAGTTTCACTAAACGACCGGCAAAACATTACCAACACTCTTACAGTCTCGAAATTCAAAATAAAAGATACAACATTATGTAACCCGGGAAACGGTATGCTTTACCCTGTTGGCAACTATCCGGCAGGAGGAAACAAATGGGGAATGGAAGACCTTACAGCTTGTGTTTGGCAGTTGACAAATGATGTTTATTACAATGGTACATACCGATTTATTATTTTAAAAGGAGGTAGTTATTTCAACCCGGGTTCAAGCTGGTGGTACGTGCAGGGAGGCCCAAGACCACTTACCTGGAGGCAAATGCTTTTGCGCGTTTCTCCGGGATTTGAACGCAATGCAACAGTTGGCTTCAGATGCGTTAAAGATAAAAAGTAAGCAAATTTATTTGATAATTCAATCTAAAAAACAATGATGAAAATCTTTACTTGTAAGAAGTTGTTGATTAAAAAACACTATCTCATCTTCAGTGCATTTCTTTTATTGATGTCATCATGCAACTTATCCAAAAATGATGAAGTCATTTCTGTTGGTGTAGTAACCACTGGCGGAAACAAAAACATAAGAGAGATTGAATCTGTCGCTGTTTTTTTAGATAAAACATCAGGGATTTATTACAAACTTATTTCACCCGAACATGTCAGGGATTCAAGTCTTGATGATTATGATATTATTTGGTTTCAATCTGTTGATAGAATTGCTCCTTCTTCAATTTTCAATCAGGAAAAAATGATCCAAAAGCTTTATGATTACACAGCAAATGGTGGAAATTTGCTTTTAACAATGAAAGCTCTGGAAATGCTGCCAATGCTAAAACTGGAACAAAAACATCCTGAAACAAAAGTTGTAAATGCAAAAGATCATGGCTACGGACGAAAACGCGGATATCATGCCTATCTGAAACATCCGATATTCAAAAACATGCATGGGGGAGCCTATGTTATTAATCCCAGGTCGGATACTACATTAACCCAAACAGGATATTTTGACACCACATATAATCCAAATGGAAAAACTGTTGCAGTAGACTGGGCCTATATACATTTGCACGAAAATAAAAAGCTGATTCTTGAGTACAAAATTGGCAAAGGCAAAATAATGGCTATTGGAGCTTATGTTTTGTTTTCGATGCCTAATTATCATCAAATCCAACTCGAAAATTTCATTAAAAATGTTTTTAACTACATGCTTAATCAAGGTGTGGAAGAAAAGTATTACTGGGATTATCGTGATAATACGCTGCAGGAATTTGATGCCGCATTAAAAAAGATTGATTTGTGGCTACCCGAAGATTACAAAACAACTAATAATAGCCTCAGTTTCACCTTTAAGCCATCTGATTCATTCTGGGATGTTGCAGGAGAAAGAATAGTTTTAATGGGCAAAGAAAATGGAGGAATTGAAGAAATTTGGGCACATCCGTTTATGGCATTACGGGATTATGAAATTGGATGCCGGTTCCCTGAAAATGATTCAATATACTGGTTAAACAAAAATGCCAGTCAAATCACTATATCTCCTTCTGCCATCATTCGAAAATACCTCATTAGAAACAATGTGTTAACGGAATACATCATGGCTGATATCAGGGAACCTGTCGCTCTGATTCATTATACTTATTCCGGTGAGGATATTGATTTATTTGTGAGTTTCTCGACACATCTGCGTCTGATGTGGCCTTATTCGTCAAAAGTAACAGGCAAAATCAATTATTCATGGAGTGAGCAAATGAATGCTTTTGTGTTTTCTGACAGAACAGGAAATATGGTTACCCTGGCAGGAGCAAGTAAAAAACCTACAAGTCAATTATGCGGGCAGTTTAAAAACTTTACTATTGGCAAAACGGAAATTGTTGGCAATGAAACAAAAGAATTTAAAGCTTCAGCATTGATGCAGTTTAGTTTGAAAAACAAAGAAAAACTTGAAGTACTTATAGCTGCGTCTAACCAGGGTATGCAAAAAACAGAAAAAACTTACAGGCAATTTGCTAACAACACTTCACTTATATCTAAAAATGCAAAACAATATTATGACTCACTGTTGAGTAACAGGCTTACTTTCCAAACTCCTGATAAAGATTTTGATGAAGCATATAAATGGGCCCTTATTGGTTCGGATCGTTTTTTTGTACATACTCCGGGAATTGGAAAATCGCTTGTGGCAGGTTATGCAACAACAGCAAAAGGCTGGGACGGAAATCACAAAATAAATGGGCGCCCGGGTTATGCATGGTATTTTGGCCGCGACGGGCAATGGAGTGGATTTGCACTGGATAATTACGGTGATTTTGAAAAAGTCAGGGAGATACTAAAACAATACATCAGATTTCAGTATTATAACGGAAAAATATATCATGAACTTACAACATCGGGGGTTGTGCATTATGATGCTGCTGATGCCACACCTTTGTTTGTAATACTTGCAGGACATTATTTGAAACACTCGGGTGATAAGTGTTTTATCAGAGAAAATTGGGAAAGTATTCAGAAAGCAATTGATTTTTGCTATTCAACCGATACTGATAATAACCTGCTGATAGAAAACACATTGGTTGGTCATGGATGGGTTGAAGGAGGGCATCTTTTCGGAGGGAAAACCACATTATACCTTGCTTCTTGCTGGGCGGCAGCACTAAAGGAAGCAGCTAATATGGCAGAAGTTATCGGAAAAGATTCACTTGCAATAACATATAAAAATGATGCAGAACAGGTCGTGCTTATCATTAATGAGCTTTTCTGGAATGAGAACCTTCAGCATCTCAATCATAGCCTGAATTTCGATGGTACTTTTATTGAAGACCTGACTATTATGCCAGCTATTCCACTTTATTTTAAACAAGTACAAGATGTTTTACAAAAGAAGATGTTTTCAAGATTTGCAGGCAATGATTTTTCTTCTGATTGGGGTGTCAGGATTACAAGTATGAGCAGCGAAAGATTCAATCCGAGAGGATATCATACCGGAAGCGTTTGGCCCCTGTATACCGGCTGGGTCGCCCTGGCAGAGTATAAAAACAAAAGACCTCTGAATGGTTTTATACATAGCAGAAACAACTTAATGGTTTATAAACACTGGAGTAAAGGATTTATTGAAGAAGTATTGCATGGCCTTGAATACAAACCTTCGGGCGTTTGTGCCCATCAATGCTGGTCAGAAACAATGGCAATACAGCCATTGATTGAAGGAATGCTCGGCTATGAGCCCCGGGCCGGGAAAAACTATATGAAACTTTCTCCGGCCTTTCCTGTAAATTGGGATTCGGTTAAGATCCAAAATATTCGCATGGGCAACCATAAAGTATCACTAAAAATGGAAAGAAATGATGAATACAGTCTTTTCACTTTTAGTAAAAACGACAACAATAAAAATCTGGAAGTTGATTTTCATCCTGTTTTTGAAACCGGAACAAAAGTAATGGATGTTACTTTAGATGAAAAAGAAGTTGATTATCAAACATTGGTAAATAACAACTTTACCCAATTGAACATCTCTTTTATGCTTGAAAAAGAAAAGAAAATAAGAATAAAATACAAAAGAGGGATTGGCATTATCCCACCTGAATATAATCCTCAGCCCGGAAACACCTCAAAAGAATTGAGAATAATTTCAAGCGAGCTGAATAATGGTGTGTATGAGATTTTATTGCAGGCACCATCAGGTTCTGTAAAATTCCTTGAGATAAAACCGTTTCATTACAAGATAGATAAAATAATCGGAGGGAAAATAGTACCCGGAGAAAATAATAAACTAAAAATTGAAGTCACATATAATCAATCTGAAAAGAATCAATATGTCTATAAAAAGCTGCAAATAAAACTGAAATAGATTTAACTTAATAATTTTCAAAAAATGAAAAAACTATTTATAGTACTGATGTTTGGTTTTTTAATGGCATGTTCCTCAAGCAAAAAGGAAACATACGACCGACTTAAATTCCTGGTAGGCACATGGGGGTCCACAAGTAATATTTCTTTCTATGAAAGATGGGAACTTTTGAATGATTCTACCATGAGGGGTCTTGGTTTTAGTATAAATGCAGGAGATACTTTGTTTAATGAGCAATTATATATCCAGCGTATCGGAGAAAAGATATCTTATGTGGCAATTGTCTGGGAACAAAACCATGCCGAACCTGTTTTGTTTCTTATGGTAGATGCAGGCCGCAAAAAATTTATTTTTGAAAATCCCGAACATGATTACCCCAACCGGATCATTTATGAAAAAACGTCCGATTCAAGTATGCATATCAGGATAGAAAGCATGAAAAAAACCAAAGGAAAAGACTTTTACATGAAAAAAATTTAATATGAGCTTTCAGGAATTGGTAAAAATACGCCAGAGTACTCGCAGATATTCTGATCGGGAAGTTGAAAGGGAAAAGATCGGAATATGCCTTGAGGCTGCCCGGCTGGCCCCTTCGGCAAGCAATTCACAACCCTGGAAATTTATTGTTGTGGATGATCCCGGATTAAAAGACAAGCTTGCTCATCAGACCTATGATTCAGTTTTGAGTTTCAACAAATTTGTTACTCAGGCACCTGTGATCATTGGAATTGTACTGGAGAAACCCAAGCTTATAACCCGCATTGGTGCTACAATAAAAAAACGTGAGTTTCCATTAATAGATATCGGTATAGCTGCGGAACATTTGTGTTTGCAAGCCATTGAACTTGGTTTGGGTACCTGTATGCTGGGCTGGTTCAACGAAAAGAAGGTCAAAAAGCTGTTGCATATCCCAGAGAAAAAAAGGATAGGCCTGTTGATCAGTCTGGGTTATCCGGTTGATGGTTATCCGCTTCGGGATAAAACAAGAAAACCGCCGGCAGAAGTTATCAGCTATAACTCCTATTAAGAATCTTTTACTAATAAATTCTCTATAACCCTGGGATAATACTTATATTCCAGTTGATGAATTCGTTGCGCAAGTGTTTCAGTAGTATCATCGGCTTTAACCAAACACTTTGCCTGAAAAATTACCTGCCCTTCATCATATTTCTCATTTACATAATGAATACTGATTCCGGATTCTTTATCGTTGTTATCCAGAACAGCCTGGTGAACACCATCACCATAGAAGCCTTTACCACCATATTGTGGTAAAAGCGCCGGATGGATGTTGATAATTTTATCAGGGAATTCCCTGATCATACTTTCAGGCACAAGCCAAAGAAATCCCGCAAGCACGATAAGATTAATGTTTTTTTCTTTCAGCAATCGAAGCACTTTTCCCGATTGATAAAAATCATCTCTTGTAAAAGTAATGCTTTGAATATTAAATTTTTTAGCTCTTTCAAGTACATAGGCGTTCTTATTGTTCGACAAAATCAGGCTGATCTCAACAAAAGGGTGTTCATTAAAATATTCCGCAATACGCTGGGTATTGGAACCATTACCGGAAGCAAAAATAGCAATCTTATACATTTATCTTATTGATAATTAATGAATTAATTTTTAATTCAAAGGTATTAAAAATTGTAAACCGGGAAATAATAATTAGCATATTTACTGATTGATATGGTTACAATCAGTTATTAATCTGCTCATTAGTAACCTGTAAGGAGATATTTTTTTAAAATTCTTTGTTTTTTGTTGATTTAATTTATTTCTTTGCAAACTGTTTAACCTAAAACGAAAACATATGTCTGATATTGCAACCAGAGTAAAAGCTATCATCGTTGATAAGCTTGGCGTAGATGAAGGAGAAGTAACTCCTGAAGCAAGTTTTACAAATGATCTTGGAGCCGATTCGCTTGACACCGTTGAGTTAATCATGGAGTTTGAAAAAGAATTTAACATTGCTATTCCTGATGATCAGGCTGAAAAGATTTCAACTGTTGGGGAAGCAATTAAATACATCGAAGAAAACGCAAAATAATAAATTTCATCCTATATGGAATTAAAGCGTGTTGTTGTTACCAGTATGGGTGCAATTTCTCCATTAGGCAACACCGTTGATGAGCTATGGAATGGTTTAATTAATGGAGTTAGCAGCGCCGGAGAAATTACTCATTTTGATGCATCGAATTTTAAAACACAGTTTGCCTGTGAAGTAAAAAATTACGATCCCAAAAAGTATTTTGATCGTAAGGAAGTAAGGAAACTCGACCTGTATGCTCAATATGCGATGATTGCTGCCGAAGAGGCAATCATAAATTCAGGTCTTGACCTGGAAAAAACAGATCTTGACAAGGCAGGTGTTATTTGGGCATCAGGAATAGGTGGCCTGGATACCTTTCAGCAGGAGATTTCAGCTTATGCAAAAGGTACAGGTATACCAAGGTTCAATCCCTTTTTTATTCCGAAAATGATTGCTGATATAGCTTCCGGTCATATTTCCATCAAATATGGATTCAGGGGCCCGAACTATGCCACAGTTTCAGCATGTGCCTCATCAGCAAACTCATTAGCAGATGCATTCAATTATATAAGACTAGGCAAGGCTTCCATGTTTCTTACAGGAGGTTCCGAAGCTTCGATCTTTGAAGGCGGAATAGGTGGTTTCAATGCCATGCATGCCATTTCAACAAGAAACGATGATCCGAAAACGGCTTCAAGGCCTTTCGATAAAGACCGTGATGGATTTGTTCTTGGAGAAGGTGGTTGTGCATTACTTTTCGAAGAATATGAACATGCCAAGGCAAGAGGTGCTATTATCATTGCAGAAGTTGTAGGTTGCGGGTTGTCAGCGGATGCTCATCACATGACCGCACCCCATCCGGATGGCCTGGGTGCCAAAAACTGCATGAAATATGCCCTTGAAGATGCAGGAATTGAACCTGAAAATATTGACCATATAAATACACATGGTACTTCCACACCAGTTGGTGATATAGCAGAACCAAAAGCTATCGTTAGCCTTTTTGGTGATCATGCTTATAAAATAAGTATTAACTCTACAAAATCAATGACGGGACATCTGCTGGGGGCTGCCGGAGCAATTGAAGCCATTGCCACCATCATGGCAATCCGGGAAGAAATTATACCGCCAACAATTAACCATTTTACCGATGATCCTGAAATTGATAATAAACTTGACTATACATACCATAAAGCCAAAAAAAGAAAGATCAAATATGCTTTAAGTAATACTTTTGGTTTTGGTGGGCATAATGCATCAATTATCGTTAAAAAATTTGAAGAGTAAAGTTGAAAGTTCTGTTCACTTCTTTTGTTAAGAC
>CAZTAW010000170.1:0-7342 GCA_964611705.1 uncultured Bacteroidales bacterium | reverse complement strand
TTATTTTTAATCATGATATTATCTTTAAACACTTTAAAATAAATGAGCGCAAAGGTAAAAATCTTTGATTGAAATTAATAGTCTTGTTAATAAATTAACAGTTATTTTGATTGATTGTTTAGCCCCCTTTCAATCATTTTTGATTGCAAAGAATCCAGTCAGGCATTTTCTTGCTTTTCGGCTTTTTGCCATAAAACACATCATCCATCTTTAATGCAAAATACCTGAAGAGATAAGAATGTCTGATCCCCCAACGGATAATACCATGCATCAGGTTATCGGGATGGGCGTATGGGCATACCCGAATACATTGCCCGCAATCAGTACCAATAGTGCACCAGTAAGTAAAACAGCTTTCTGAATTTATCTGCCATCGTTTAACTCCATCAATGATTTGAAAATCTTTTGCATAAATTGACTGACCGGGGCAAACATATGCACATTTCTTACATATTTTACAGAAATGTTCAACAGAAGAATTTCCTCGCTTTTTTGTGATTTCCAGCGGCACATTGGTTGTTACTACTGCAATTCTAACGCGGGGGCCGAGCTTTGGCGTCATCAGCAATCCCATCCTGCCAATTTCACCCAAACCGGCATCTCTTGCAACCAGAGGACAAACTACCTGGTAATTACCATCAATATGAGCTCTTGCATCCCATCCCATATTTCTCAAAAAGTGTGCAAGATGTATAGCAATACTTCCTGATTCAAGGTATTGCTGTCCTGATTCCATTATAATAGCAGCAGATGGAGCTGCATCAACCATCTCTTTATCCATACCCACAATAAAAGCCAAAGCATATTTATGTTCCGGTTCTATACTGTTTCCATATTCCTTCCCTCTTCCTTTATAAGAATACCAGTGGAAATTTTTCAACTCGCAAATACCGGCATCAAGAGCTCCCAACTTTTTTGTCCATTTAATTAAAAAGGTTGATAAATATTGAGGATCGGTTTCCATGATTTTTTCCCCTTTCGTACCGGTAAGATGGTCATAAAAATGTTTAACAGCCTGAAAACTGGCCTCTGCTGCTGAAAATGCAAATGGATGGTATTCTTGTGAATCTTTGGATAGCAAACCTGGCTTTTTACGGAACTTATCGTCTTTGGTTTTTTTATCGGGATTTTTGTAATAATAATCCTGAAAATCATTTGTACCGGGTTGAATTTCTTTTCTTGAAAACATGGTGTCTCTTTCATCAATTTGTTTTTCGGGCATCAGTCCGTGTTTTGCCCGGTAGTGATCAACAGGTAAAAAAAGTATAAACAACATCCCGAAAAGCACAATAGTGAAACCCAATAATGGCAGATATGCTTTTTCATAAATCATAGGGAAGACAAAGTAAATCACGGTAAATAAAGCTGCTGAAAACAAAAAAAGTATTGAAGCTCTTTTTTCGTTTTCTTTCAGCGAGAAAAATGAAAATGAAAGAAACAGTATGATAATTACCAAACCTATGATTTTCAATGCAAGCATTTCTCAAAAATAAGGTAATATTTTGAAATAGAACAAGCATAAACAGTTCACAATACTATCTCACTTAGTAATCCGTGTACTTTTGTTTAATGGCATTGATTTCATCCTCAAATTCATTCATACTGACCTTGTTTATCCTGTCTAATGATCAATAAAATATTTTTTTGTTTTTCTTTGCTTTCTGTATGCTGCAATTAGAAATAGTACAGCTATCACTCCAGGCAACAATAATATTCGAATTCTGAAATTTATAGTAATCCATAAAAAGTGAGTCAGAAGTGGGCATAAACTGCATTCCAGCGGGAGTCTTTTTCCAAAAACATCTTCAAAATAATGACCATAAAATTGTATCAGGAAAATTAACACAACAACAAAAAAGACAATAATAAAATCCCTTAATGCTTTTCGGTTAAGCAACAGGCTGCTTTGGAATCTTCGATATACTTTTTTCATTGTAAGATTTGTATTCTCCAAAGGACTTTCCAAAGGTAAAAAATCATGTAAGCCAAAGTACTTTTTCAATAAAATAAAACATGTGTTTTAAATATAATTGCTACGTAAGGTGATTAATTCCCTTGAATATGTTAATTTTGAAAAAGAAAATACTGATTCATGGAACGCTTGTTTGGAATATTTTTCACAATTGTAAGTCTCACATCATTTTCACAGAAAAACACTGATGCCGAAGATGTATGCATTACACAAAGCGAATTCAGGCTTTACAATCTTATAAATAAGTTTCGGATCGAACACGAAAAGGAGATAATCCCGATTTCGAAATCGCTTACCTATGTGGCCAAAACACATATCAACGATTTGAAAAATAACCATCCCGATACCTCTGTTTGTAATTTGCATAGCTGGTCAGATAAGGGTAACTGGACAGCCTGCTGCCATAATAAGTACCTCCCGAAAACCGAATGTATGCTAAACAAACCCAGGGAATTAACAGATTATAAAAGCAATGGTTATGAATTAACTTACTGGGATTCGGAAGTGGCAAGCCCTGACAGCATCATGGATCTATGGACTTCTGTTGAAACATCAAAAAACATGATCCTGGGCTTTGATAAATGGAAAAGCTATAAATGGGAGGCAATAGGTGTTGCTACTTCGGGAAAATACGCCCTTGTCTGGTTTGGAACCAAAGACGACAAAGCGGGAACGGTTAGTCTTTGTGGCACTCAACAGAAAATAACAAATAAAGGAAAACTGGAAGAAGTATCTCAAATACCAGAAAAATCGAAACTTTTTTTGCCTAAAGATGGTCAATATCATATAATTTACGGAAGTTTTACCGAACAAGCCGACGCAGAAAAATCAATTAACCAGCTAAGAAAGTCAGGATTTCCTGAAGCAGGGGTCATCAGGGGTAACAACAAATTCAGAATAAGCCTGATGAGTTTTGCAAGCCTTCAGGAAGCTAAAAATAAACGCGACCAGATGGGTGAAAAATACAGCAATGCGTGGATTTTGAAGTATTAAGTTAGTTTGGTGTTTCGTGGTTGGTGTTTCGTGGTTGACTAACAAACAAATTACTTTCCAAGAACCTCTTTCACTTTATCACCTATTTCCGCCGGGGAATCAACAACATGTGCGCCGGCATTGGTAAGCATTTCTTTTTTAGCCTGTGCCGTATCATCTTTACCGCTGATAATGGCACCGGCATGTCCCATGCGTCTTCCTTTTGGAGCAGTTGCCCCGGCAATGAAGGCAACGACCGGTTTGGTATCATTTTCCTTAAGCCACAATGCGGCTTCGTTTTCCATAGAACCACCGATTTCGCCTATCATAACAATAGCTTCCGTATCAGGATCAGCCATGAACAATTCAAGTGCATCTTTATGTGTTGTTCCGATGATAGGATCGCCACCAATACCGATAGCAGTGGATTGTCCCATACCTAGTTTGGTGATCTGGTCAACGGCTTCATAGGTTAGTGTACCGGAACGGCTAACAATTCCAACCTTTCCGTGTGTATGGATAAATCCCGGCATGATACCAATTTTTGCTTCTCCCGGCGTAATAATACCAGGGCAATTGGGCCCGATCAAACGGGAATCCCGGCATTCAAGATATTCATGGACTTTGATCATATCTTTTGTAGGCACCCCTTCTGTAATACAAACGATCAGGGCGATACCAGCATCAGCAGCTTCCATGATGGCATCAGCAGCAAACTGATGCGGGACAAAAATCACGGATACGTTTGCATCGGTCTCGGTTTTTGCCTGCTCAACAGTATTGAATACCGGACGGTCGAGATGGATTTGCCCTGATTTACCGGGTACAACCCCACCAACAACATTGGTTCCGTATTCAATCATTTGCTCCGAATGGAAGGTTCCTTCCGAGCCGGTAAAACCCTGCACGATCACGCGGGATTCTTTATTTACAAGTATGCTCATGGATATGTTCGTTTAAACTTCTTTTCCTGCAAATGTAATATTTTTCCTGATTTGGATGAGTTTTATGATTTATGTTTTGATAGATTAAAATCAATGGATGGGGAAAGGGTCATTTGTCATCCCGAATTCGGGAGTCATCAGTCATTTGTCATTTGTCATTCTGTTATGCCTATAGATTGAGCAACGACTGAAGACCAGGTACCATAAATTGACTTACGACTACTGATTTTGCTACCTTTGCAGAAAACAAAGCAACATGACAACTCTCCAATCAAACGAAGATACGATTTGTGCTCTGTCAACTCCCCCGGGATCAGGAGCAATTGCTGTTATACGTATATCAGGAGAAAAAACATATCCCATTCTTTCAGAAATTTTCATTCCGAAAAATAAAAAGCTGAATGTAAATTCCCTTCCTGCAAATCGTTTGGTTTACGGTTCAGTTCAATCAGGTAATGAAATAATTGACCATGTTGTTGTCGGAACCTTTAAAGAACCGAATTCGTATACCGGCGAAGATGTTGTTGAGATATCCTGTCACGGCTCGGAATACATACAAGAGCAGATCATCAGGCTTTTAATCAGTCATGGCGCCCGCATGGCGGATGCCGGTGAATTTACCATGCGTGCTTTTATGAATGGCAAATTCGACCTCTCACAAGCCGAGGCTGTGGCTGACCTGATCGCTTCCCAGTCAAAGTCATCACATGACCTGGCCATTGAACAAATGCGGGGTGGATATTCGGCCAGGATCAGTAAATTGCGCAAGCAGCTCGTTGATTTTACTTCATTGATAGAGCTTGAACTTGATTTCAGCGAAGAGGATGTTGAGTTTGCAGACCGTCAAAATTTATTCAATCTACTGGAAACACTAAAATCAGAAATTAATAAGCTCATAGATTCTTTCTCTCTCGGAAATGTTTTGAAACATGGAATTCCTGTAGCCATCATCGGTAAACCCAATGTAGGTAAATCAACCCTTCTGAATGCTATTTTAAACGAGGAAAGGGCTATTGTTTCGGCTATTCCGGGAACCACAAGAGATGTGATCGAAGATACAATCGTGATAAACGGGGTATCTTTCAGGTTTATTGATACAGCCGGATTGCGAGAGCATGGAGATGAAATTGAGACCATTGGCATTGAACGCACAAGGGAAAAGATCAAACAAGCACGTATAATACTATATATTTGTGATCTAAGTGATTGTGACCCCTCACATTTGGATGAAATACTTGAAGAATTCAAAGAACACCTGCACGATGAAAGCAAACGCTTTATTCTTATTGGTAATAAAATTGACAAGCTGGATGAACTGCCCAAAAAATTCAGGGATTTCGTAGAGCTTGAAACTATATTCATATCTGCCAAAAGAAAAAAAAACATCAACCTCATCGCTAACAGCTTACTTAAATCCGTAAGGGAGACCAGCATCAGTGACAAGACCATTGTTTCCAATACCCGCCATTACGAGGCTCTTACAAAAGCCCTGGAAGCCATTTTGAATGTAGAAAAAGGAATGAAAGACGGCATCCCTTCCGATCTTTTTACAATTGACATCCGGCAGGCGCTTTATCATTTGGGATCAATAACGGGTGAGATTACGACGGATGAGATATTGGGGAATATTTTTGGCCGGTTTTGTATCGGAAAATAGTTTTCTCATCATATTCAAAACTCCCCAATCCCGTATTATCATCCCATGCTATTGCTCCAACTCTTAATCCCCAAATATTTACAAATGCTGTTGTAACCATTACCAATTACTTTCAGGTTTTTCATTTTTTCTTTTGTTACTTGCTCTTTTTCTCTTCTCTTCTTCCAATTTTGCGAGCTTGATAGGGCTTATTTGATTCTTTATTGTGAATACATCCAATACATATAATAAATCTAAAGCACGTAATACTTGAACCAGTGTAGATATATTCACAATATCACCATTCTCCAATATACTTAATGTTGACCGGTTAATCCCGGCATTAGTAGCAATATCTTGCTGAGTTCTATTTTGTTCTAGTCGGTGATGCTTAACAAATGCCCCTATTGATTTAATAACAGCATCATCACTCATCGCACGCCAGTCTTTGTTGTCTTTATTCATCATTAAACTTATTATTCACACTTAATGTTGTTTTTATCCAACGAATATATAAGTTTTTTAAAAAACCCATCTCCATTTTTATGGTTATTTTATTTATTAACACATATGTTATTCTCTGAAACAGGAAATAAAACTAAGCTCAAGTTTAATTGCCTGAACTCAATTCCTCATACTTCGCCTTTGCTTTTAAATAACTCCTTATTACATATTTAGATTCACACCGGCCGGCTTCACCAGCGCCAGCAAATCCTGAAAAGCCTGTGTTACCTGCAGGGCCATGGAATGTCCGTCATCGCTTTCAACCCTTTCTATTTCCCCCCATTTATCGTAGGTAACATTGATGGCACCTACACCATCAATCTCTATTCGGATGGGTTTGCCAATTTCGTTGTAGACGAAATTCAGGACATTATCCTGGCTTTCCATTTGGGTGATCTTTTGTTTTTCGTTGTAATGCAATTTTACCCATCGGGTATCGTCTTCGGCGTGGGTAAGGTTACCATAATCATCATATTCAAATCTGTACCTCTCATAGGGTTCATCATTACTATTCCCCGGAGAATAATAGGAAACATAAGTCATCTTATCCAGTTCGGGATGGTATTCCATGCGGATGATCTCATCTTCCCGAACCTTCTCGGTTACCAGGCCACGATTGTTATATTCGAAGGTTGTAACATGGCCGTTACGGCTGATCTTGATCGGCAGTCCGCAACATTCATTATAAGTGGTTTGGGTTACAATACCGTTGATATCTGTTGTGATCCTGTATGAATATCTTTCTCCGTTTTCTTTGGTACGTATCTCATATTCATACATATTGACAATCGTATCACCGTAATAATCCGTTTTGATCACCTTTGTAGCATAATGGTCATCATCCTCATTTCCCATTTCATCAAAGTAGGAAACATATTCATAAAGGATTTCTTCACCATCGCGGTTTGTTATTTTTTTAATGTAGAATGTTTCGGGGTAATACTCCATGTGCTGGGCATCTTCAGGCGTGTTTTTTGTTCGAATCGGGTTATATACGATCTTAGTCATATTGTGGTAGCTGTCATAGTCAAATGTATATGCATTTCCGACGATATCCCTGGAGTAAATTAAATTTGAGCCGTTATAGCTGTATTTTGCTGTTTTTACTTCACCATCCAGGTAGTGAGCAGTTGCTTCTTCTATCAAACCCTTTTCACCGATGGAAAATTCGATTTTTCTGCCGAAATCATCCTTCATCAGTTTTAAATGATTATCCTTATCATACTCGAGATACACAGTGCCTGCGTTTTTCTCTAAACGAATTAAATGTCCTTTTTCATTAAAGAGTTCTTTATCTCCATTGTTGCTTATTCT
>CAZTAW010000169.1:0-7347 GCA_964611705.1 uncultured Bacteroidales bacterium | reverse complement strand
GGGAAATGTTGTGGTATGGAAACCTGCTCAAACCCAATTGTATTCTGCCAGGGTTATCATGGATATATTCAGTAAAGCTGGCCTGCCTGACGGGGTAATTAATATGATCTCCGTTCCGGGACCTGTTGGCGGTAAAGTTATGTCAACCCATTCTGATTTTGTGGGCGTTCATTTTACAGGTTCTACTGAAGTTTTTAAAAAGATATGGAAAGCTATTGGTGAAAATGTAATGTTACACAATACCTATCCCAAGATTGTTGGTGAAACAGGAGGAAAGGATTTTGTAGTTGCCCATAAATCAGCAAATCCAAAACAACTTGCTATTGCACTGGCCAGGGGGGCGTTTGAGTATCAGGGGCAAAAATGTTCCGCCGCTTCCAGGGCTTATATACCTGATAGTATTTGGTATGATTTAAAAAAGATGCTTATTGAAACGATCAGCTCTTTTAAAATGGGTGGACCAGAAGACTTCTCAAATTTTATCAATGCGGTGATAGACGAAGCTGCATTCGACAAAATCACCGGATATATTGAGCGGGCTAAAAATTCTGCGGATACCGAGATAATTACCGGAGGTAATTATGACAAAAGCAAGGGTTATTTCATTGAACCCACGATTATCCTGACATCAAATCCCAAATACGAATCCATGCAGGAGGAGATATTCGGCCCGGTATTAACCATTTACGTTTATGATAGTGAAAAGTATGATGAAATCCTCGGTCTTGTAGATCAAACTTCACCTTATGCATTGACTGGTGCCATTTTTTCACAGGACAGGTATGCTATTGACCTTGCAACGAAGAAATTGGTGAATTCAGCAGGAAATTTTTATATTAATGATAAGCCAACAGGTGCCGTTGTCGGGCAGCAACCTTTCGGTGGGGCAAGAGCATCGGGAACCAATGATAAATCAGGTTCTATGTTGAATTTATTGAGATGGGTATCGCCAAGGACAATTAAAGAAAATTTCAACCCGCCGGTTGATTATCAGTATCCTTATATGAAAAATGAATAATGTTATTTTGGTAAATAATTATTTATGACCTAAAATCGAGCGTCTTTTGTCACTAATGATCCATTTTTTACGAACCGACTCCTGATGTTTATAGGGTCTGGGTTTGTATATGGCAGTGGGCCCCCGTTTGGATTTGTGCTTTTTCTGGTAGTTGGTTGCATTGTAATAGCAACTGTTTCGAGAACTACGGCATGAGGTCATTGAAATAAGTACAAATGAAGTTAAAACAACGATCACTGATAAAATCCGAATGTGTCTTTTAAGCATTTTTTTATCACTTTTGGTTTTAAAAGTGGTGTAAAAGTACCAAAAAAAATATACATGACAAATTTGATCATAAAATGATACTATCATGTTTCAAATAGTAAACGGCAAAAAATTGTCATAAGTATGACAAAATGTAATGGTATGGTTATTGATCCGTGATGCAGTGTTTGATTGTTCATTATTAAGAATAAAAATCCATTAAATATGAGCGAAAAAGTAAAAGTTAACTGGAAGAAAGAAATGTCATTCGATGCCAATGTCAATGATCATACAATTACACTTGATGCCAATGAGAAAGTAGGAGGAGCAGACCGAGGACCCCGTCCCAAGCCACTTTCTCTGGCCTCTCTCGGGGGATGCACCGGTATGGATGTGATCTCAATTCTGAAGAAAATGCGTGTTTTTCCTGAACATTTCAGTATTGAAGTAGATGGCCATAATACGGAAGAACATCCCAAACATTACGATAAGATCAACATAAAATATATCTTTAAAGGAAAAGACCTGCCGCGCAAAAAGATTGAGAAAGCTGTCAATTTATCCCAGGAAAGATATTGCGGGGTTAGTTATATGCTTGGAAAAGCAGCGGCAATTACACATGAAATTCTTATTGAAGAAGCGTAAGCATATCAAAATCAACAAAACCGCTGTCAGGCAACATCGGTTTTGTTTTTTATAACTGTGATCAATTCCGAAATGATCATTGCTGTCGCTCCCCAAATTACATGACCTTTAATAAAAAAAGAAGGTACATCCATTCTGAGATTCAATGCGGTCATTACATTGCTTTTCACTGATGCATTTTTATCAAGTAAATCACTCAGATTGAAAATAAGCAACTGATCAACTTCGAGGGGATCAATGATAAAATCGGGCTTGTTTTCTGTAAAACCAACTATGGGGGTAACCAGATAATTGCTTGGTGGAATATATAATTTGCTCAATTGTCCTGTCAATATGATTTTTCGGGGGTCTATACCAATTTCCTCCTGGGCTTCCCTGAGAGCTGTTTCAGTTAAACATGTGTCATGATCTTCATAACGTCCTCCGGGAAATGCTATTTGGCCGCTATGAACCCCCCCGTATTTGGGTCTTTTAATCAATGGAAGGTAAATGTTGTTTTTCTCAGGGTAAAAACAAATCAATACTGCAGCTTTTAGTGAATATGCAGGATCAGCTTTTTTATAAACATGTGTTTCTCCGGAAACCGGAGACATTATGTTTTGTGCTTTTTCGCCGGGCAGCTTTTCTTTTAATGCCCTTTCTAGTTTTTTTATAAGCGGTTTAAAATCCATATTTTTGTCAACCTGAACTGATTTTGTATTTTTATACAAAAATATAGCATTAATTGAAATTTATATTTATCTTTATCACTTTAAAAAAAACAGAAATAACATCGCATCATGTCACAGGAAAAACCTTTACAATTTAAAGATACAAAGGAGATTACAGAAGATATCAAGGAATTGATTTTGTTTAATGATGATCACAATACTTTTGATTTTGTAATCGAAACCCTTATTGACGTATGTGAACATGAACTCGAACAAGCAGAGCAATGTACATTCATTGCTCATTTTAATGGAAAGTGTGCTGTTAAGTCAGGTACATTTAATGAGTTGAAACCTGTTTATACTGAGATGTACAATAGATCATTAACCGTATCAATTGAATAGTATCATGGGGTGGACTGTTATTGCCGTACTTATTTTTATTGGCCTGGTTTTTCTTGTCCTTGAAATCCTTATATTTCCCGGACAGGCTGTTGCAGGCATTATTGGCTTAATTATTATTGCTGTTGCAATATGGCAAACCTATACCAATATCGGAACAACAGCCGGGCATATAACTTTAGCCAGTACTTTGGTTGCATCAATAATTTTACTTATCATTGCCTTACGATCAAAAACCTGGAAACGAACGATGCTGAATTCCAATATAGATGGAAAGGTTGGCATAATAGACGATTCACAGATGAAAATTGGCGATGCCGGAAAAACCGTTTCAAGGCTTAATCCTGCCGGTAAAGCGATCATTAATGATGATTATTTTGAAGTTCATACACAAGGTGAATTTCTTGATCCGGGAACAGAAGTAATCGTTACAAAAATAGATTTTAACAGAATATATGTAAAACGAAAAAACTAATATTATGGAGAATGTTTGGGTTATAATTGCTATCGGACTGGGTGCCATATTTGCACTCTGGTTACTTTTTTATTTTATACCTGTTGGATTATGGTTTACGGCCTTGCTTTCAGGAGTAAGAATATCGCTTATTCAACTGGTTTTTATGCGCTGGCGAAAAATTCCACCGCAGATCATCGTACGTAGTATGATCGCCTCAACAAAGGCAGGTTTGAACATCATGCGAAATGCGCTTGAGGCGCACTATCTTGCCGGGGGACATGTGCAGGAAGTTGTTAATGCACTTATCTCTGCTGACAAGGCCAATATGCACCTCGACTTTAAAGTGGCTACAGCAATTGACCTTGCCGGTCGTGATGTGCTGGAAGCCGTGCAAATGTCGGTAAACCCCAAAGTAATTGATACGCCCCCGGTAACAGCCGTTGCCAAGGATGGTATTCAGTTGATATGTAAAGCGAGGGTTACCGTTCGGGCCAATATCAGGCAGCTTGTTGGTGGTGCAGGTGAAGAAACAGTTTTGGCCAGGGTTGGAGAAGGTGTTGTTTCATCCATCGGTTCAGCCGATTCACATAAATCCGTACTTGAAAATCCGGACTCTATCTCAAGGGTTGTACTTGAAAAAGGTCTCGACTCAGGAACTGCATTCGAGATACTCTCAATAGATATTGCTGATATTGATGTTGGTAAAAACGTTGGAGCTGTATTGCAAATGGATCAGGCCAATGCTGATAAAAATATTGCCCAGGCAAAAGCTGAAGAAAGAAGAGCGATGGCTGTTGCTCAGGAACAGGAAATGAAAGCCAAAGCTCAGGAAGCCCGCGCCAATGTTATTCAGGCTGAGGCTGAAATACCAAGGGCAATCGCAGAGGCATTCAGGACAGGTAATCTTGGTATTCTTGATTACTACAAGTTCAAAAACATTCAGGCTGATACAAAAATGAGAGAGTCCATATCGGAGCCCTCTTCCAAAAAATCAAGAGAAGATAGAGATAGGGGTCAATCATCCAGAAATAAATAAGTGTAACATATTGTAAATTGTGAAAAGCGTTCATATCTTTATGGACGCTTTTTATTTTTTGTACCTTAGAAAAAAATATTCATTGATGCAGCAGATTGAGCAAAGGCGTAATATAATTAATGACAGGTACTTATTCTTAATTGATGTTTGCAAGCCTTTTATGAAAAAGGGAGATTTGCGGAAGATCAACAAAGCATATGAAATTGCTTATAAAGCCGAAATTGAAGATGTCTCAAAAGATAGTAAGCTGAACATTATACATAGCATTGAAATTGCTATTATTGCAATTGAAAAGATAGGGTTAGGAACTACTTCTGTTATTTGCGCACTTTTACATAACCTCGTAGAGAAAACCGACTATCCGGTTGAGGAAATCGAAAAGAAATTCGGAAAGGCTGTAAAGGATATTGTTATCGGTTTCAGAAAGATATCAGGCATAAGTACTCAAAAAGTCTCATATCAATCCGAAAATTTCAGAAAACTTTATTTATCACTGGTTGATGATATCAGGGTTGTACTGATTAAGCTTGCCCACAGGCTTTTTGATTTACGCAATCTGCGCAATTACAAACCGGAAAAACAAAAGAAAATCATTTCAGAAGTAAATTACATTTACATACCCATTGCCCATCGTCTTGGATTATACACTATCAAAGAAGAGTTTGAAGATATCATTATGCAGCATGAGCATGCCGATATCTACAAGGAAATTTCCAAAAAGTTGCAAGCCACAAAGTCGAAACGAAATGTATTCATTCAGGATTTTGCCGAACCCATAAGAAAGGAACTCATACGGCAGGGATTTGACTGTGAAATAAAAGGACGACCTAAAAGCATCCACAGCATCTGGAACAAAATGAAAAAGCAACACCTGAAGTTTGAGGAAGTTTATGATCTGTTTGCCATTCGTATTATTTCAAATTCAAAACCAAGCAATGAAAAAGCAGACTGCTGGCGGATATATTCAATAGTAACAGATATTTATGAACCTAATCCTAAAAGACTACGCGACTGGATATCAACACCCAAGGCAAGTGGTTATGAGTCGTTGCATACAACTGTCAGGGGACACAGTACAAAATGGGTTGAGGTACAGATAAGAAGTAAGCGCATGGATGAAATGGCTGAAAAGGGTCAGGCAGCGCACTGGAGGTATAAAGGGTTTGCCAATAAAAAGGAAACAGATGCCTGGATCAATCAGGTGCGGGACATTCTTGAAAATCCCAAGCAAATTGACTTTGATGATGTTAAGCCGGCAACCATGAAGAAATCTGATAAGATATTTGTCTTTACTCCGGGTGGTGATCTGAAAAAGCTTTCTGCCGGGGGCACCATACTTGATTTTGCCTATGAGATTCATACCGATATTGGTGATCAATGCAACGGTGCAAAAGTTAATGGAATAAATGTCCCGATCAGGCATGTGCTGAATAATGGTGATAAGGTGGAAATAATCACTTCAAAAAACCAGAAACCCAAGTACGACTGGTTAAACTTCGTGGTTACCTCCAAAGCCAAAAGCAAGATCAAAAGAGCCATACTGGAAGAAAAATTTCAGGAAGCCGAGCATGGAAATGAGATTCTGCGAAGAAAGTTGAAAAACTGGAAGATACCATTTAATGATGAACGCATTGATAAACTGATCAAACATTACAAGCTTAAATCATCTATTGATCTTTACTATGCAATTGCGGCTGAAAAGGTTGACCTTCTTGAAATAAAAAAAGTACTTACCTCTACAAAACCCATAAAGGTTACCAATAATGTCAATCATAAAAGTAAGGAAAAAGCACAAAACAGTGTGCATTCCGATCAGGAGCCAGATATACTTACCATTGATGAAAAACTAAAAGATGTAAACTACAATTTTGCCAAATGCTGTAATCCTGTTTGGGGTGATCCTGTATTTGGATTTATTACTGTAGGTAAAGGCATTACGATACACAGGATCAATTGTCCCAATGCAGCCGAATTACTGGCAAAATATGACTATCGTATTATAGACGTCAACTGGCGGGCAAGGGATGATGAATCCTGTTATCAGACCTATATCAGGGTTAAAGGAGATGATAAAGTGGGCATTATGGGTGATATTGCCAATGTGATATCCAAAGATCTTAAGGTGAATATGCTTTCATTGAATATTGATTCGGCAGGAGAACAATTTGATGGGCGTATTAAAGTTCAGGTCAGAGATATTGAACACCTCGATCAGTTGCTGCACCGCCTGGCCAAAATACCAGGTGTGCAGAATGCAGTAAGAACCGATTAACTATTCCTTCAGGAATTTTCTGGTAACAGTATGCTATACTGAATCTTAGTGAAAATGCAAAGCAATTTTCGTTTAGATTCAGTTATGCCGATAGGATCAGATTTATATTTCTTGCAAACCTGATCCGTATCGGTATAAATAGAAAGTAAATTTTTTTTATGGTTTTTCTTTTTTGTTTTTTAGGATTTTGATTCGGTTTTAGTGTATGCTTTAACAAATCGTTTTATCTTTGCTTTTTGATAAATTCAACTAGAAATGAATCTTTTGAGTGCAAAGTTATTTGGCATTAACCTGATCAATACTGCAGGATTACTTGAGTTTCTTCTTCGTTTTGCTTTCAACCTGATTGTGATTATTATTATTGTTAGATATATATATTACAAAAATGCAAAACGCAAAGATTACCTGTTCACCTACATTTTGATTAGTACCACAGTGTTTTTACTTGCCTTTCTGCTTGAAAACGTTACACTGGAACTTGGTTTTGCACTTGGTTTGTTTGCCATTTTTGGTATTTTACGTTACAGAACAAGCCAAATACCAATCAAAGAAATGACTTATCTTTTTGTAGTGATAGGTATTTCAATCATTAATGCGCTTACCAACGAAAAAATTAGCTATATC
>CAZTAW010000168.1:0-7390 GCA_964611705.1 uncultured Bacteroidales bacterium | reverse complement strand
AACTCAACTGTTTTACGACCAGTAGGAGGATTGCAGGTAACGGTTTGAATATGGTGCGTTTGGCATTTCAAAGCTCCAGCTTTTCAAGTTACTACTATGTTTGTTAACTGCATTCATCTACATTTTTAGCACTATCTGCCAAATGCACTATATTTTTTGTTGGCAGTCGTTTTCAATCAAATTACAGTTTTAATCATTTTGTCTTATGGCTTTCATATACTAATTTTATTGCATCATTCGTTTCAGGGGTAATAAGCCTACAAAAATACAAACCACTCTTTAGACTAATTGGTTTCCATGTTACACGATGTATTCCTGGTTCTCTGATTTCATTAACTAATGTTACTATTTCTCGTCCACCAATATCATATATTTTTAAGATCACTTCAGTTTTTTGAGACAATAGGTACTCAATTACAGTTTGATCTATGAATGGATTTGGGCTATTCTGAATTATCTCAACTGTTTGCGGTAATTGTAATAATGTTTTTGCCTCTGCTATTGCACTCTTAGCTTCAATATTTCCTGCACTATCTTCCGCGATACAAATAAAAGAGTAAGATTTCCCATACTCTCCAACGAATAGAGCAGATTGCTCAGTTGTTTTGGTTAAATACGGTTCAAAATCACCGGAATCAATTGACATAAAAACAGAATACGATTTAATCTGCCCTGAAGGATCATTGCCATTCCAAAAAATATTAAACTCTTCTGTAGATGTGATTGGAGACAATTCTTCCATTTGAGAGGTTGGTGGCGAATTATCAATTATGTTAAATACTTCATTAGTCGTAAAAACATCAAATACTTCAAATTGAATACTTGCTTTGTTTTTAATGATGGTTCCATCGGACAAATTTGGTTTTGGTTTAATGGAATACAATACATTCTCAGTTTCACCAGGTTGTAAATTAACATCGTACAATTCCCATTTCAAAATTCCAATTACCTCATCAAAGCTGCTTCCCTCAGGTGTCAGTATCTCAAGAGTGGAAAAGTCAAGATTATTATCTAAAGTATCAGTAATGAAAATATCTTTAGCTTCGATTTCACCAATATTTTCATAATGAATTGGATAAACTAATGTTTGATTTGATTTAATATATTTTTCAGCTAATACTAGTTTTTCATTTGGATCAATTGGACCGACTGTCTTAGATTTGAACTCATTCCATGAAAATCCTGACATTTTTATGCAATCTTTTATCCACATGTAGACAGATAAAGCACATCCTGCACCAACCGTACCTGCACAAGTTAGCATACAAGCAATACAAGTTCCTGGATGCAAACAAGGACCTTGTGTAATACAACCAGTGAAACATGCTACTGATGCAGCGCATATAACGTATGATGGAACACCTAGTACACACCCGATAATTGCATTATCATCTTGGTTTTTAGGAGTTACTGTTACTGGACCGGCCATAATTGTGTCACCCAACGGAACATCTGGCGCTAATTTAACTTTATAGGAGAATAAGAGGTTTTCATTAGGCTGAATTATTGGGATATCCCAATATATCATGAATGCTTCCTTTAAGTTTAATAAAGAATCACCGGGTTCAGGCATAGCTGAGACTAAGGTAAGATAGTCTGGATTTAGAACTTCAATTATTTGAAGTTCCTCAGCAGCCACGAAACCGGTGTTTTCCAATAATATGAAGTAATCAATCTCCCTTCCAGGAACAGCAATCGTACCTGATTGTGATATTTTTAATTCAGGAGTAGGTAATGATAATAGTACTTGTGAAGTGAATGATCTTTCAATAAATCCCCCAATTTCATCTTCAACACCAATAGTAAAATTATATGAACCACATTTTTCAGGGACACCAGTTAAAACACCCATAGTATCCATAATCAAGCCATCTGGTAAACTCCCATTCACAACAGACCAGTAGTATGGTGGGATTCCTAATGTAGCCTGAAATTTAAATGACACATTATTTCCTAACTTAAAAAGAGGAATTGATTCAGTAGTTATTGAAAGATTCTTACATTTCCCATCGGAATCAGATTGATAAATTGCCAATATTTCTTCCTCTGATAAAGCACTATTGTATATTGAGACTTCGTCAATATACCCATCAAAATAACCTCCAAAGGGCTCATTTGCTTGACCTATTACAAGGGGTGATGATGGATTTGCTATACTATCGTTATTTATTTCTGAGGCTACTTCAATACCATCAATAAATAAAGTATAAGTTTCATTTGCTCTTGTTACTGCTAAGTGATACCATCTCCCAATTTCAGGAGTAAATGATGCTACGGGAAAAAATTTTGGTCCAATTTCAGGAGCATTAATATGGAAATGAAGACCAATAGAACCTACTCCAAACCACCATTTTCTTTGGCTACCTGATCCATCATTATGGCTAATTAATACATCTTCAGGATGCCACATAGATCCACCACTATTCGTATTAAAATTAGCCCATAATTCGATTGTAAAATCTTTATTTCCAAAAGCCCAGATGTCATTGTCAGGAATAGCAATATAATCATTAATCCCATCAAATTCAACTGCATTTCCCACCATTCCTATAAGATGGGTTGCTTCATTAACCATTACTCCATTGTATTGTCCGATAATATCATGTATAAGTAAACTAGTATCTTCATCCATTGTCCACCATGCAATTATTGATGAATCAGGTTCAACACATCCTTTCTGTGATTTGTAGTATTGTCCTTTACAAGAAAGAAATATAAAGACTTGTACCAGAATGAGTACAACAATTAAGGGGAAAAATTTTAAATTCTGTTCCTTACAATAAGTAATATTTTTCATGATCAAATGTTTTATTCAATTCTGACTAACGTCAAATTTTGTTGTTGATAATCAGCTATTTATATTTTGGTGAAATTCTCATATTTAATCACTTTTTCAATTTCCACATTTGACGTTAGCGATAGTAATTAATCGGTTACTCTGATGTGGGGAATGACTGCCAACGGTTGAGGCTAAAAGCTGGCGGGCATTTCGGAGTACGTCACTGTCAACCTGCGATAAAGTTTAATTGATGCAATGTTCTTCAAATTAGCACTTTCTGCCCGCTTGATTTTAGCCTTTGTTGGCGTTTCGTTTTTCTTATTTCCTCTCTATTTATCTTTAGGTTTTCCTTTTCTTGCTTCTAAAACTGGAAATACTATCCCAAATATTATGGCTAAGCAAAAAGAAGTTTCCCAGTCGATTTTTGCCGTTTCATGGAATCCTAAGCTATAAAGATATGTAACTAAGCTACTCACGATAAGGGTAATCGCAAACCCGATAACAAAACTGATTAAAGCTTTTTTAAAATTCATAATTATTCCTCCTTAAATTTTAATTTGAAATATTTTGGCCAAAGTAGATTGACCAATATAAATGAATAAACAAAAGAATCTGCCATTATTTCAATACCATGTATTATTACCAATTCAAATGGCATGACAATCGCAAGATAAATATCATACGCAAAAACCATAACAAAATGAGCCATAGTTAAAGAAATTATTAATTGGGTTTTGGTCGAAGTCCAATTAATAATTATAGGAATTGTAATGGCTAAAAATAGTATGCTGCGTATTAGTTGTACTCCTATAATTGTTCCTGGGTCGGGAAGTTGTAAACCACCTACAAGTTTTGAATAATAGTCTGTTACAAAAGGAGATGCAATAATTCCAAAAACAAAATAAATGATTGGGAATGAAATTATAGATAAAAGGATTTTCTTAAGCCAGACATTTTTCGACCATGCTTTGAAATATGAGCGTATTCTATCGCTAAATGATTGTGGTAGTTTTTTTGTGTCGGTGATTATTGAGGCAATAATGGCATAAAGAATCATCGGTAGCAAAAGTAAAATGATGCTCAAATGGTAAGAATCAATATCTGAATAGATGGCGCTTTCAATGGTAACACCTATTGAAAACCCAGTTAGTATGAAAAGTAATGATATTAGAATTCTTTCTTTTTTTGAACCGCCAATGCCCTTTGTAAGATAATACCACCCACTTGCTAAAAGCAGGCTTCCAACCAGCAAATAATAAATTGCTGTGTTTTCTTCAGCTTGTTGCGGCAAACGTGGTATAAAAACATTGAGTTTTACAAGAAGAATTCTACTAATCACAAGTCCACTTGCCAGAACTATGGACAGCAATAATATTTTTCCTGTGTCTTTTAATATTTTCATTATTGTTCTCTTCTTTTATTCATATAATTCTTTGCTGCAATCTTCATTAAAATGAACGCCAACGGTGAGTATAAGAATAGTAGCCGACTGCGTGGCACTTTCCTGTCAAGTTACACAAAAGTTGGAGCGAGCTACAACCCTTGAGTTTACTACTAAACCGGCTATTATTTTTATACATTGTTGTGTGTAGTGATTTATTCAATTTTCTCACATCCAGACATATCTCTCGGTCTTACACCTCTAAGTAAATAACAAAAATCTTCATTAACAGGAATTGCAATGTATTTGGAATCACATCGTTTGTCTAACAGTTCAGGCTCTTTAATCAAGCGAACTTGCCAATTTGGCATTTCTTTGGGAGGATTAAAATCTTTAATTATTTCTTTCAAATCTTTGTTCGTCATTTTTAAGATTAGATTTTTTACATAATTTTTGAAATAATCTCGGTCATTATAATTACCATATATATAATATTCAAGTTCACGATATTTTGAGATTAAACATCTTTTATTCGCATTTGCAACAAATGACCAAGACCACCAGTAGTTATAATATTTGTAATTGCCATTTTCATCACTAATTGTAAGCAAACCTCTTCTGAAATCATTAGGAATTTCATCCTCAATATAGTTCTCAATAACTTGATGAATTTTAGATAATTTATCTGAGTCAAAATTATCCTTATCGATATCGAAGTCTATACATTCTAATGCAAATCCAATCCTACCTCTAAAGAAATTTGTATCCTCAAGCTGAAAAATAATTTCTCTGTTTTTATCGCTTTGCAAAATGAGATTTGCCTTCAGTCTTTCTTCGTCCATTTGTTCTTTAGCAAATGTTGATTTAATGGAATTATTTTTAAGATATTTATGAATATCAGAGCAACCTTCAGATAACTCACCGATTAAATTTATTACACCTTCAAAAGTTTCTGGACTTCTTATTATCGCAGGTCTTTCACCTGTTTTGGTAACATCTCCTCTTGAAATAATATTACGAATAACACGCATCCAGGAATTAAACTGTTGAGCATCAAATTCAGAAACAGTATTCAGATATTCTGTCTGAGCAAAAAATAATACTTTTTGTGTATAAGAAGCTGTTACATCTTCATAAACGAGAGATGAAAAGAAATCATCAGTTGGAGAATGTTGCCAGAATGGGAACTTAAGTTGAATTGGTCTTTTATCTCTATACACGTTCTTATAAATATCCAGATATTTATATAGTTTCTGATAACCGACTTTTGAGAAATGTGATACTTTAACTGAATTCGGATTTCTTTGGAGCATCGCTAAAGTTTCTAATCTATTATCTGATTTTTCTATAACTTGTTGAAACATTGCAATTGAAGAAATGAATCGAATAAAAGCATCATCTATCCTATTATTCTTGCGATGAGACCAAAATAAATCTGTCCATTCGGTATCAACTTTATAAGCAAAAGATTCTATAAAATCAACTTTTTCTTCCCACCCTTTCAGTTGAATTCTTTTTTGAAAAGTAGCCTTGAAGTTTTCAAAGGATGTCAGAAGTTTACCACGTGCATTCATTTTTATGTACAGGTCATCTGTTAGCCCTATGTCTTCAAGTATAACATAGTAAAAGCTTATTAAATTATTATCAGTCAATAATGACCAAAGATTCTTTATGTTTGAAAAAATATCATGTATATCATCAAGAGTTCGCAGCATTGAGTTGATAGTTGGGTCTTTTTTCCATGCTAAGAAAAACCATGATGAATCAATAATCTTGTTGCTAATCTTATCTGTTTCTTTTGAGAATAGTAAATCTTTATTTACTAATGCTTTGCAAAATTCTCGTGAACTAGCTCTTGTCTCATAACTAAATCGTTCTAAGAAGTTTTTATTTTCTGGATTTAGTTTGTCATTTATTAGTGCGGCATACCAATGAATTAAAAAAAGTGTTGTTAATCTTTGTTGTCCATCTAATGGCTGAAATGCTCCATCAACATTTTCACCATAAATGAAATCAAGTTTAATTTCTTTCTTTTCGTTTAAAGAAGTAGAAAGAGCATTTAGGAATCTTAATCTTAAATCTTTTTTATCTTCTCTACCCTGAGCATAATCTCTTTGTATTATTGGGATCTCAACCTTTTGTTCTTTTAGCAATTGCCAAAAGTTTAGGATTCTACCTTTGTGCTTTTGTTTATTCATAACTAGATTCTACTTTAGGTGTTAAATAAATTCTTAAGACACTCTCTAAGTCATCCATATATTTATCTCTATCTTCTTGAGTCCAAAATGATATTTTTGGTGGATAATCACTAAAATATTTAAGAAAAACATTTTTAGTACAAATGGGAATATAAGTCCCTTCCTTTTCTCTTTTTATTATGGTCATTCTTTTTATTGGAAATACTGCATTCTTATATCCTCTATTTGTGACAGAATCTAAGAGAGTTAGATTTGAAATGTCATTTAAGTCTTTGTCACTTACATCTTTATTAAAATGTTCAATAACTTCATCGAAAAGTTCCTCAAATTCATCATCAGATTTTTTATTTGAGTCGAAGAACCTTGCCTTATTGAGCAACTTTTTTTCTTCAATAAATCTTTCAGCATCTTTTAGCCACTGGAGTCTTTTAGTAGAATCAGGTATACTATCTTTAACTGATGTAATATGTTCAATGTCCCAATTCCCTTTTTTATAAATTTCAAAAGGAAATAATGAATTATCAGTTTCATTGTTAAGTAGAGTTTGAATATTATATAAAAGTAAAACTGATTTTACTTCTTTGTCGCCATATTGTAATTCTTCAAGAGAAATTTTCTTCAATGTATCCTTTATTAAGTTATCAAGAAATGACTTGTACTCTTTCTTTGTTCTTGAACCTGCTTCATTTATAAGTTCTACAATAGTTGATTTTTCAGTAACTAAAAGAAAGCCTATCTTATGATAAAGTTCTCTTTCATTAAACCATTCCTCAAATGTTTGAAAGTATTTTTTTATTTCTTGCCAGTTGTTCTCAATTGTATCTTCTGACTTCTCAACAAACTTTTTATTAAAAAAACGGAATGTTGAGTAATTGTCATTTTCATCTTTATTGGTGTTCATTAGGTTGAAGATTAACTCGATTCGATTTGTTAATCTATTATCACCGTTTAGAAAGTACCAAAATCTATCATTTTGTAAAGTATGTTCTATTCTATCCCATTCAGATGCTATTTCCAATTGCTTTAATCGAA
>CAZTAW010000167.1:6193-7450 GCA_964611705.1 uncultured Bacteroidales bacterium | reverse complement strand
AAGCTTTTCTATGTCGGGGCTAACCTGCATTATTTAAGTGCTTCAGCTAATTTATGAATAATGCATGTTAGAGAAACATAAGCAGCAAAACAATGGTCAAAAAAAAGAAAAAAACAAAGATCACTGAGATTCCAATTACAATAATCTCTATTGAAGATGATGGGTTTCATTTGCTGATCCCGGTAAAGATCAATAACAAAAAAGCAAAATTGCTGATTGACACAGGGGCTTCACGCACGGTTTTCGACAAAGACCGTATGATGCATTTTGTTGGCAACAACAAAGATCAATATGAAGAAAACCAGAAGCTATCAACCGGTATTGGCACCAATGCACTTAAAAGCCAGGCATTTATTCTGAATAAATTAACACTGGGTGATTTAAAGATCAAAAAATATCCTGCTGTTGTATTGGATATGGTTCATATCAATATATCATACGAAAACCTGAAAATACCTGCCATTGACGGGGTGGTGGGAGGAGACATCCTAAGCAAATACAAAGCCGTGATCAATTATAAAAAGAAAACGCTCAAGCTATACTTTACCTGATTTTATTCCTTAACAAACTTCCGGGAAAATAGCCCAACTTCTTTACCTTGAGATTTCACCAGCATTATCTCTGCAAAGTAAATTCCCGAAACCAATTCCGCAACATTCAGAAACAAGGTTCCTGTTTTGCTGCTGCTAAATTCCTGAACAGGCTTTCCTTTTATATCAATCACGCGGATATAAACAAAGGAATGATCAGGATATTTTTTGATCTGAATGTGTAAAACATCCTTTACAGGATTGGGGAAAATATCGCAGACAACATCCTCATCAATGGATGGTTTGACTCCCGGACTAACATTGGGATCAATTCCGTTATAGTAGCGTAAACCACCGGCATAATTGCCGGCTATCATATCCAGACGCCCGTTGTGGTCAATATCGCTGATTATCGCCGCAGACCGCAAACCCTCATCTATCCGCATGGGAACAGTATCAACCAGGGCAAATAACGAATCCGATTCGATGAATTTCCCACCTAAATTCCCTTCGATATCTTTGAAATAAAAGATTTTACCCTGCTCCGAACCAACAATCAATTCATACTTATCATTCCTTTCAAAGAAATACGGGACACTGAAACCATCGTACGAGATATTATAATCGGTAACATTGACTTTACCCAAACTGTCGGTCACATAAGTAAAAACAGGATTATAAACATCTCCCGCATTCCGGTAGTAGTTCAAATTCCCTTTCTTCTCCC
>CAZTAW010000167.1:0-6183 GCA_964611705.1 uncultured Bacteroidales bacterium | reverse complement strand
CACAAGATCAGGAAGGCCATCCCGGTCCAGATCAATCAACTGAGGTGCACTGTAAGCCCCCACATTAATGCCCTGATACAGATCTTCCCGGTATTCAAATTCAGCGGGATTTGTCGTTCCGGCTGTATTTTCAAAGTAAATCAATGTACCGTTTTCATTGCCGAGCAACATATCCGTATCTCCGTCTCCATCCAGGTCGCCAAAAGCGGGTATCAGGCCAGTAAGTTCAAGCTGAGATGCATTGGCAAGGTCATAATCAATGAGTTGATAAGCAGGAGTTTCATACGTTCCCACATTTTCAAAAACAGTAATTCTTGAAGTATAGCTCGAATGCAGTATTAACCATTCGTCCATCCATGAAGAATCATAAAAACCGAAATTTCCAATTACAAGGTCTTCCAATCCGTCTGCCGTCAGGTCTTGCAAAACAGGATAGGCTGCGGAGCCCACATCAATGGTTTCATTTTGTAAAAACCGATCCGTTTTAAAAAAAAAATCAGGATTATCATTTGTACCTGCATTCTCATACATCCAAACACTATTAAAATTTTCCGAAGTATAAATACCCGGATCGAAAGGCGACACAATCAGGTCTTTCACGCCATTGTTGTTTACATCAAGATAGGCCATCACCGGCATAGAGTACAAATCAACTTTTTTGCTACCAGCCGGGAAATCAAAAGTTTGGCTGATCATAAAAGCATCTTCTGAAGTACCGCCGTTCATAAGCTTTACAACTGTCGGGTAATCAACATCTCCAAGCAAAAGGTCTTTTACACCATCGCCATCAAGGTCATTAACCAAAAAAGTAGATCCTGTATGTGGCATTTTCCTATCAAAGTTTGCTATCTGCCACCTCTTCCCGACGCAGGTATCCAGATAGATCACGTTGGATTCATCATTCTCTGCAAAATAGCCCCAGCAAACCTGGGTCTCTTCATAATCAAGAGAGTCGGGTACGCCATGTTTTTCCATGGAAAGATTTTTATGCATTTCAACAAAAGAGCCTAACCCCCAGAAAGTCAGAATATCGAGGTCTCCATCACCATCGAGATCGGTAATCGCCGGCCAATCGGCATAGGTTACCAAAATGTTGGTATACCCCCCGCCCTGCCATGAAGTCAGAAATGGATAAACCATCAATTCAAAATTCAATACATCCGCAACAGAGGTATTTTTATACACCAATATCCCGGCAAATCCCTTCGAATAAGTAAAGATATCTTGTTTTCCATCCAGGTTGTAATCGGCAAAAATGACCCAGTCGTGCAGATCAGGAAACATATCTGCATATTCAGGCGCGTACTGGTAACATATCGAGTCTGCAATTCCTTCATTAATAAATGTAATGATGCGGTCGCCATAACGGTCAAAAACGAACAGGTCCATTATTCCATCAAAATTCAGATCTATTTCATTAAACTGACAGGAATTCAATCCCCCGATCCAAGGAAACAAATAAGAACTTGACTTCTGTGTACCAGAAACATTTATTTCATTTTCATCAAGGCTCATATAGAGCTGAGCATTAATATCAACAACTATAAGGAAAATTGCACCGGCAATTATTAATTTCGAACATTTCATCACAAATTGATTTTATTAAAGTTATCATGATATAAAGAACAACCGTAAAGTTACTAAGAGTATCACCAAAATCCTACACAAAAGCTTATTTATAAAGATTTACAAATAACACGTTGAGCCGCTTTCATCCATAAGCTTTATTGGTATAAACTTCTTATCTTTGAGCTTGAAAAAAACAACAGATATGTCGAAAATGCTGGTTATAGATGACGAAAGAAGCATACGCAAGACCCTGCGTGAAATACTTGAATATGAGAAATACCAGGTAGATGATGCCGAAAACGGGATCAAAGGGCTTGAATTGATCAAACAAAATAAATACGATGTTGTATTGCTTGATATCAAGATGCCCCGGATGGACGGCATGGAAGTGCTCGACAGAATTTTGGAAATAACAGATGTTCCGGTCATCATGATCTCGGGACACGGAACCATAGAAACGGCTGTTGATTCAATCAAGAAAGGTGCTTATGACTACATAGCAAAGCCACCAGACATGAACCGCCTTTTGATCACGGTGAGAAACGCCCTCGATCGCACAGACCTGGTCAACGAGACCAAAAAATTAAAAAGAAAAGTCAGCAAGACATATGATATGATCGGCGAATCGGAAGCCATGCATAATATCAGGGAAATGATTGATAAGGTGGCAACAACTGAGGCAAGGGTTCTGATCACGGGAGAGAACGGTACCGGAAAAGAGCTGGTTGCCCGCTGGCTGCATGAAAAAAGCAACAGGGCTTCCGGACCTTTCGTGGAGGTGAATTGTGCAGCTATTCCTTCAGAACTTATTGAAAGTAAACTATTTGGCCATGAAAAAGGTTCTTTCACCTCAGCCATCAAACAGCGCAAAGGCGATTTTGAAACTGCCAGCGGGGGTACAATTTTCCTGGATGAGATCGGGGATATGAGCCTTTCGGCCCAGGCAAAAGTGCTGCGTGCATTGCAGGAAAACAAAATCATGCGCGTGGGTGGTGAAAAAGAAATACCCGTTGATGTAAGAGTAATCTCCGCAACCAATAAAAACATCAAACAGGAAATTGAAAAGAATAAATTCAGGGAAGACCTTTACCATAGAATATCTACTATTCTTATCCATGTTCCACCATTGAATGAAAGAAAGGAAGATATTCCAATACTTACCAGCTATTTCATGGAAGAAATATGCGCCAGCAACGGAAGGCCAAGAATGAAATTTACGGATGATGCAATAAAAGAATTAAAAAATATCAAATGGACAGGCAATATCAGGGAACTTAGAAATGTGGTTGAAAGGCTTATTATTCTTTCTGATAATGAGATCACGGGTGGAGATGTTAAAAAATTTGCCCAACCCCTGTACGATTGATTTATTAAAAATTGCTTGTTAACAACTTTCATAATACAATCAAGCATTCGCCTGCATTATATTATATTTTTATTGTGTGTTGGTGTGAATTGTCTGTAACATTTTAAAACCAGATGCGTAAGAATACACAACCCATTTTGGGTAACTTTCAGGAAGACCGGAAAAATCTGGATTTAGCGATTATAAACAAAAAAAGCAAGTATTAAATAGTTATTCATGTTTTATTATTTTTAAAATTTCCTGATAATGAAAAAAACACTTCTCCTCATCAGTGTATGCTTTTTACTCGGCATATTCGTTCCCGAAACCAACGCGCAATATGTAAGAAGCGATTTTAACAAATATTTCTATATTGGCGCCAGCGGCGGGCCAAACCTGTTTATCGGTGATGTTAAACAATACCGGTTATACCCGGTAACCAATAACAAAAACGAGTGGTCCTTTGGCTTTGCCGGGACACTTGGTTATCAGATTTCTCCTGTATTCGGTCTTCGCGGACAGGCATTGTACGGAAAGCTATCAGGTACAAAACGTGATGACAATTTGCATTTTAATGCAGAAGTACTTGAAGGGAATCTTTGCATGACGTTTAACTTCAATGAAATGTTTAATAACAACCCGGACAGATTTCTTAATGTCCACGGTTTTGCCGGATTGGGTGTTGCAAATTACAAAACAAGACTTGAAAACCTGAATAACGGATCAATTATTCATGAAAGAGGTTATGAAGACGGAGGCGGTTTTGTTGGCACCAAATACATCGGAACATTACCCGCAGGATTGATCTTCGATTTTAAGCTCGCCAGAACGTTGAAGCTTAACATGGAATTTTCGTTGCATGCAGTCAATACCGATTACCTGGACAATAAAAAACACAATTTCGCCTACGATATGTATAGCTATAATGCCATCGGGCTTACGTTCCAGTTTAAAGACAAAAAAACCAAAGCAGCACCTGTTCAACAGCAACGCCAGCCACAGTTTACAAAAAAAGAAGAACCCAAACAGGAAACAAAACAACAAAGCGAAGAAACAAAAGATTACCAGGAACTGATACAACCCAAAAAAGTTGAACAGCAAACCCGGCAAGAACAAACCCAGCAACAACAAACCAAAGAAGAACCCGAAAAAGTATTAGAAGAAGTTGTTGAAGAAGTCGTTGAAGAAGATATTGTTAATTACCGGGAATCTGCACCGGCCTTTTATTATAGTATTCAGATCATTGCAAAACAAAAAGGTGAATTGAATATACCCATGTTCAGAAACAAATACAGTTTCCAAAGGGAGATCACACATCATTATCATGAAGGATACAACATATACACAACCGGACAGTTTAATAGTTATAATGAAGCTCGCGCAGTAAGGGATCAGATCAGAGGGCAAAACGGTATTTCGGATGCTTTTGTGGTAGCATTTAAAAATGGTGTGAGATTAAACAAACTTCCATAAATCCGTAATGTGTATCGTACCGTATAGGTAGCATCCTGACAGTAACAAAAAATATTAATCCCTGCATTCAGTTCTCCTGATGAACTTGCCGTAGCCTGTAAAAACAGCGGTATTGATATTTTTGCCCTGGCCAACAACCATATTGTTGACAGAAAGCTAAAAGGAATAAACCGGACATTAAACCTGCTCGACTCTCTGAACATTAAATTCACAGGTGCTTTCAGAAACAAGCAGGAAAAAGACAGCCTGAATCCCCTGATCATCAGCAAAAATAACATCAATATTGCATTACTCAATTATACCTACTGGACCAATGTAAGTCCGGTTCCCGGGCCTGAGATGGTAAACCTGATTGACAAAAACACTATAAAAACAGATTTGCAAAACATCAATCAGGATAGCATTGATTTCTCTATTGTTTTTTTCCACTGGGGAAAAGAATACGATACAGTACCCAATATAACCCAAAAAGACCTAAGCATGTTTTGCTTTGAGAATGGCGCTGATATTGTTATCGGTTCACATCCGCATGTGATACAAAAAACCATTTTTGAGCATGACAGTATTACAGGCAAAAATCAATTGGTTTGTTATTCACTGGGAAATTTTCTCAGCAATCAATACTGGCGCAGGGTTGATGGAGGAATGATACTGAAAACAACCCTGCAAAAAGACAGCAGCAGCAAATCCATCCCGGAAGCCGGTTATTATTTAACCTGGATTTACCGCAAACAAACACATGCAAAACGGGAATATTATATACTGCCTTGCAAAACATACGAAAACAATAAGGAGTTTTTCAATGGGGATTATCAGTACAACAAAATGAAATTATTTGTTGATGATTCAAGAAAACTGCACAAAGAGCAAAACAAAGGTGTTATGGAATATAATCCAAAGGATTCCACAGATACATTCTGACTAAATCATTTTTTTATTAATTCATAAAGAATCATGACATGATTTGACAGCAACTGTATTATAATGTACTTTTGTATGTTGAATTAATTGGAACGGTCTTTGATAAAAAAAGTACTGTATTCATAATCAAACACGGGGCTGACTGGTTTTGACAGCAAGGTGAATGGTTATGTAAGCATGCCGAGCATTGCAGATACGCTCGTAAATCCTATTTGTAAACTTTTAAATGGCGAAACAAACTACGCTCTCGCAGCCTAATCGAAGCACAGTAGATTAAGCTTAATCCCGGTAAAGTATCGGGACGAGACGTTCCGCAGGTGGATTCACCCGATTCCGGCCTGATCAACGGGATGCATCGTAAGTTCGGGTTAGCACCGGGGGAGCCTCGGCCCCGGTGTAAAAAAAAGAGGCTAAGGTATGGCTCAGGGCGCCTGCTTCCTTTTCTTACCCGACAATACAAAGCAGGATAAGCATGTAGAAAACATATCTGTTCCTTGTTTGGACGAGGGTTCGAATCCCTCCAGCTCCACCAAATAAAAGCCTGATCAACATTGTTGATGGGGCTTTTTAATTATAAAGGACTATACTTGCATAGGATCAAAAATATCAAAAAGCCCAAACCGCGCAAAGCAAGGCAGGCTTTAACTTATTTTCCGATCAGTACCTGGCCTTGCTGATTACCATTCTACGGGGAGAATATAATATATCAGTTTCCGCAACAAAGATATAAGGATGCGCTTGCCACAATTTAACACGATAAAGATTTCAAGATCAATAAAACGTTTCAATGTATTTGGTTTAAAAAAAAGAGATTAGAAGTAAGGTGCTATATTAATTTGTCCGAAGGACTCCTTGGGAGAAAATTTGAAGATGAT
>CAZTAW010000166.1:0-7464 GCA_964611705.1 uncultured Bacteroidales bacterium | reverse complement strand
AAATAACTTCAAAGAACAATTTATTGATTTCTTCGGCTGTTTTCTGATCAATCGTTTTGTTTGTGATCAGGATGCCACCAAAAGCTGAAACAGGATCGCCGGCAAGTGCATCTTTATATGCCAGGGTTAAATTTGCCCTGCATGCCAGTCCGCAGGCATTATTATGCTTCAGGATTGCAAAAGTGGTTTCATCGAATTCTCTGATAAGATTAATTGCGGCGTCAATATCAAGCAGATTATTGTAAGAAATTTCCTTTCCATGAAGCTGGGTGAATACTTTATTTAATTGGCCATAGAAGAATCCCTTTTGATGCGGGTTTTCACCATAGCGTAGTGTTTTTCTTTTCTGAATGCTGTTTTTAAAAACCGGTATGCCATGATCACTGTTGAAGTAATTAAAAATCAAAGCATCATAATGTGATGAAATATTGAAAGCTTTGGCTGCGAATAATTTCCTGTCCTGTAAGGATGTTATACCGTCTTTCTCATTTAACAAATCAAGCAGCGGCAAATACTCATCGGGCGAAGAAACAACAAGTACATCCCTGTAATTCTTAGCCGCTGCGCGGATGAGTGAAATTCCGCCTATATCAATCTTTTCAATTATTTCCTGTTGATTATTGGTATTGGCAAGGGTTTCTTCAAAAGGGTAAAGATTTACAATAACCAGGTCAATTTCAGGAATATCGTACTTTTTCATTTGTTCAACATCAGAAATTTCTTCGCGTCTGCCTAATATTCCGCCAAAGACTTTGGGATGAAGTGTTTTTACCCTGCCACCGAGAATTGACGGATAGGATGTAAGTGATTCCACACTTTTAGCTTTTATTCCAAGCGATTCAATAAATTTTTGTGATCCGCCGGTGGAGTATATTCCGATACCCAATTCGTTCAGTTTTTTAGCGATCACGTCAAGGCCATCTTTGTAAAAAACTGATAGTAATGCATTTTTGATTTTTTTCAAAGCTGTAATGTATTGGTTTTGAGAATCTGCAAGTTTATTAAAAATCATTCCAAGAAGCAATTTTATTTAGCAGATTTTTCGTTATATTTTGCTAATTTTACGTTTTTTCTTATCAAGTAAAAGATATGGGCAGGTTCGTTTTAATACTGAAGTTGATCAGGGAAAGTTATATTTTTGCTTTTCAGGCGATTATAATGAACAAAACCCGCACAATTCTTTCCCTGCTGGGTATAACCATTGGCATCTTCTGCATTATTGCTGTATTTACGGTTTTTGATTCCATGGAGAATTCGATAAAGAGCGAGATAGATTCTCTTGGCAATAATGTGGTTTTCATTCAAAAATGGCCCTGGTCAATGGAGGACAATTACCCCTGGTGGAAATATTACAAACGTCCCGAGCCCGAATTAAGTGAACTACGCCATATCCAACACAGAAGCACGGCTGCTGAAGCTGCTGCTTTTATGGTGGAAATGAACCGGCAGGTAAAGTTCAAAAACAACAGCATTGACGAAGTCAGAATAACGGCAGTAACCCAGGAATATAACGAAGTAATGCCATTTGATCTGGGAAGGGGACGTTATTTTACCCCAACGGAAACCATCGGTGGGGATAATGTAGTAATAATAGGAAGCGAAATTGCCGATAATCTTTTTACGCATGAAAGAAACATCATTGGTCAACGAATTACTATTTTCGGACGGAAGCTTGAGGTGATCGGTATCATGAAAGAAGAAGGTGAAGATATGTTTGGAAACAGCTCGGATAATCAGATCATCATTCCGATCAATTATGCAAGAAATGTAATTGATTTGCGTAATGTTTCCTCAACAATTGCTGTTAAAGCCAGGTCATTTGTTTCCAATGAAGAATTGATTGATGAACTAACCGGTATTATACGTTCGGTGCATAAGCTGAAACCAAAAGCAGAAAATGATTTTGCCATTAATGAAACCGATATTATTACCCGGGGATTTGAGAACATGTTTTCGCAAATCGCGGTTATCGGATGGATAGTAGGTGGATTTTCGCTGTTGGTGGGAGGTTTTGGTATTGCCAACATTATGTTTGTTTCGGTTAAGGAAAGAACCAGTCAGATAGGAATTCAAAAATCGCTCGGTGCGAAAAACTATTTCATACTGATGCAATTTCTTTTTGAGGCAATGTTTTTGAGCATGTTTGGGGGTATCATTGGATTAATAATAATTTATATATTAACTTTGATTGTTTCAAATGCGTTAAATTTTGAGTTGATCCTGACGCAAGGCAATATATTAATAGGTTTGCTGGTTTCTGCTCTGATAGGATTACTCTCTGGTATTGCGCCTGCATATTCAGCTTCAAGGCTGGATCCGGTTGAGGCCATGAGATCAACTTTTTAGGCATCTGAATTATTACATAGTTTGAATTCGAAAGGAAAAGTAAATGGAAAAACGCTGGATTATTAAAAAGCAGGGAGATCCTGAAAAGATCAATATGTTAGCGAAGGAGCTGCACATTGATGCTAATCTGGCTAATTTACTTGTACAGCGGGGTATTACCAATTACAATGAAGCAAAAGATTTTTTCAGGCCGGATTTAAAAAAGCTGCATGATCCTTTTTTGATGAAGGATATGCAAAATGCGGTTAATAGAATAAAAAGCGCGATAGATAACAAGGAAAAGATACTGGTATACGGTGATTATGATGTGGATGGTACAACAGCAGTAGCATTGGTTTATACTTATTTAAAAAGGATTTACAAGGCCATTGATTTTTATGTTCCCGACCGCTATTCCGAGGGATACGGTATATCTTACAAAGGGATTGATTTTGCCCATGAAAACGGATATTCGCTTGTTATTGCGCTCGATTGTGGTATCAAAGCCGTTGAAAAAATTAAGTATGCAAATTCCAAATCCATTGATTTTATCATTTGCGATCATCACCGCCCAGGGGATCAATTACCGGAAGCTATTGCTGTACTAGATGCCAAACGCCCTGATTGCAATTATCCTTATAAAGAATTGTCGGGTTGCGGTGTTGGTTTTAAGTTAATACAGGCCTTGCAAAAGCATGATAATAAACCCTTTGACGAATTGAAACAATACCTCGATCTGGTAGTGGTGAGTATAGCTGCTGATATAGTTCCGGTAACAGGAGAAAACAGAACTCTTGCTTTTTACGGATTAAGGCTGATCAATTTCAATCCCAGGCCCGGAATTGAGGCTATTCTCAAATTCAGCGGGATTGTGAGGAGGCCAGACGGGCCAAGAGGAGGTTGCTCTTTTACAAAAGAATTAACCGTAAGTGATTTGGTTTTCCTGGTAGGTCCGCGGATCAATGCTGCCGGAAGAATAGAAAGTGCAAAAAACTCGGTTGATTTGCTGATATCCGATAAGCTGGAGTTTGCCTCAAGACTGGCTGAACAGATCAATGATCTGAATACTGAAAGAAGAAATCTTGATGCACAAACCACCCAGGAAGCCCTTGAAATGATCGAAAAAGACAAAGAGCATATCAAAAGGAAAAGTACTGTCGTGTATGATCCTTCATGGCATAAAGGCGTAATTGGAATTGTAGCTTCGCGGATAACGGAAATTTACTACCGGCCAACAATAGTACTTACCAGATCAAACGGTTTGATCACAGGTTCGGCAAGATCGGTTAAAGATTTTGATGTTTATGATGCCATTGATTCCTGCAGTCATTTACTTGAACATTTTGGCGGACATAAATATGCAGCCGGATTATCGCTGAAACCCGAAAACCTTGATAAATTCAGTGGGTGTTTTGAAAAAGCCGTTGTATCAACCATAGAAGACAGAATGCTGATCCCCGAAATAGAAATTGATGCGGAACTCAGTCTTGCCGATATCAATTCAAAATTTTACAGAATACTGAAACAATTCGCTCCCTTTGGACCGGGCAATATGTCACCGGTATTTATTGCCAGGGAATTAATTGATACGGGATATGTGCGTATTGTTGGGCATAATCATTTAAAGATGAATGTGATACACAAAAGGGTCAGTAGTCTTCCCTTCCCGGCCATTGCATTTCAACTTGGTATACACCTTTCGGAAACCAATCAGGGCAACATTTTTGATATTTGCTATCATCTTGAAGAAAACGAATGGAATGGCGTTGTTAATCTTCAACTCAATATAAAAGATATAAAACCTTCGGAATTTATGTAGAAGTATTTTCCCCTCTTGGGTTATACTTTTTTTACATTTTTCAATTGTATGGAAAACAATGTAATGAAAATCCCGAATATCATTGCAAAAATACCCGCGAGATATGTTAATGCTACTGCTGTTTCGAAAGGATTGATAAACAACACGATTGAAAATACGATAACAATAAGTGCATTAAGTAACATCAGCCAGCGTGTACGTGATGCATTTTGTGTGCTCATTGCACTGAACAATTGAGTAAAACCAACAACTATAGCCCATATTGCAATAATGATCACAAATACTTCAATGGAAAGTTCAGGAAATATCAGAATGAGAATACCGATTATAATGTCAAGTATTCCCTCAAAAAGCCAATTGCTCCATTTTTTGTTGTGCTCCTTGTGCGAAAATGCGCCAAAAATTAAAAATATCCCTCCAAGTGCTATTATGATTCCAAACCATCTCACGATAAGTTTTAACGAACCAATCGGCATTGAAACCAAAAGAATCCCGAATAAAATGGCCAACGCCCCTTTAAGCGTTAGAAGCCACCAGTTTCTGTAAAGTTTTTTTTCCATATTGATTTAAATTAATAAAATTCAATGATTGATTTAATAATCAGGAAAATACCAAAACCCATCAAACCTATACCTGCTAGACGATTAACCCATTCAATGAATTTAACGGTTAAATATTTTTTAATTTTAAAAGATGCGAAACATTTCAGTATATCCATTGTTATTACAGTAAGCAATGTTCCTGAAAAAAAGAGAATCAGGTTTTCAATATTTTCTTTGTAAGAAGCAGCAACGCCCATAACCACACTCATCCAGAAAATCCAGACAAAGGGATTGGCAATATTCAAAAAGAATCCCTTCAGGAGAAAAGTAACCGGTCCGGGTTTGTTATCATTGCTTAATGATCCGTCGCCCGTTACTTTTACGCGTCTGAAAAAAGTTACAATCCCGAATACAATTAAAATGATTCCGCTGATGATCCCAAATAAAAGATAATTTTTGGGTTCACTGACAAGCTTTATGGCACCGAAAAAACATAGGGCAACAAGGGCTACATCACTCAGGAAAATCCCTATGGCAAGTAAAACCCCCGAAAAAAAACCACGATGAATGCTTGTTTGTATCAGTGCAAAAAGCGCAGGTCCAAAACCAAAAACAATTGATAGAGTAAGTCCCAGTAATATTCCGTCCCCAATAATACTTAACATAGATCGTTGTTAAAATTCTTTATTACAAGACAATTTTGATCTTGTTTTCTAAGTAAATCATTCACAAATTTGTAATAAATTTTTTTATTAAGCAACAGGAGAACCCCAAAATGAATGCAAAACCAAAAAAAATCACTGCCAGCATTGGTCTTTTTATATTCTCTATATTATTGATATTCATAGGTTTTTTAGCATATACTTCCATCACTGATTATCAACCCAAAAAAATTGAAAAGCTTGATATTGATCAAAAGTTTGCTGATAGTCTTCTTGTTGATGAGGTACTGAGTTTAATGACATGGAATATTGGTTACGCCGGACTGGGCAAAGAAATGGATTTTTTCTATGAAGGTGGTAAAATGGTAAGACCCGATAAAAAACAGTTCGAAATCTATTTCAACGGAATTACTGATTTTCTGTTAAAAAATGACAGCATTGATTTTTTTCTTTTGCAGGAAATTGATGTTCATTCTAAAAGGACCTATTACAGAAATGAACGAAAGATAATTACCGACACCCTTAAAAAATATTGTTCCGTATTTGCCAAAAATTATGATGTTGCTTATGTTCCTGTGCCTTTTTGGGAACCCATGGGAAAGGTTAAAACCGGTATGTTAACCCTTTCTGAAATTATGCCCGCAGAAGCCAACCGGTATTCTTTTCCGAACATTGCATCCTGGCCCGGGAGATTGTTTTTGCTTGATAGATGCTTTATTAAAAGCAGATATGAGATTGAAGAGATAAATAAGGAACTGGTGATCATAAACACCCATAATTCTGCTTATGTTTTTGATGATTCGTTAAGAAACATTGAACTTGAAATCATCAAAAAAGAAATGATGAAAGAATATGAAAAAGGAAATTTCGTAATTGCAGGTGGCGACTGGAATATGAACCCTCCCGGTATGAAGATAAAAAAACTCAGGGATGCAAATCAATTCAAACCTTCTGTGGTTGTTATGAATAAGAATTGCTTTCCGGATGGCTGGGAAATAGCATTTGACCCTGAATATCCTACAAACAGGGATATTAGTGAAGTTTATCAGAAGAGTTCGACCCCAACAACCATAATTGACTACTTCATTCTATCACCCAATATTAAACTGCTGGAGGTGAAAACCCTTGCGCTCGATTTTACTTATTCTGACCATCAACCTGTGATTATTCGTGTTAAATTATTGTTAAAGTGAGGGTTGCGCTTTACATTTCCTGATTATGGCTATGTTTGTCTATTCGATAAAAATTTCAGCAGTAATACCATCAGCAATTATTTTGCCTTTGGTTGAAAGGAATAACTTGTTTTTATCAAGGATGAGCTGGTTATTTTTAATGAAATGTCCGGCTTGCTTTAAACAATATTCGCTGTATTTTTTCCCGAAAACATTCCCGATATGTTTTAAATCACATCCCCAGGAAGTTCTCAAAGATGTCATCACATACTCATTGTATTTTTGCTTTTCCGTTAGAATTTCCTCTTCATATATTTGTTCATCAAAAGAAAGCATGTTGATATATTTTTTAATGTTGGAAACATTCCATCGCCTGCTTTTCCCGTTGTATGAATGTGCTGAAGGGCCCAGTCCCAGGTAGTTGCCGCCAACCCAATACAAGCTGTTGTGTTTGGAATAAAAGCCTTTTGTTGCAAAGTTGGAAATTTCATAATGAATAAAATCATGTTCTTTCGCTTTTCCCATCAGGATCTGAAAATGAGAAATGCTTTCATCTTCATCCGGTGGTTGTTGTTTGCCTTGTTTAATGAAATGTTTGAGAGGTGTCTTTTCTTCAACAGTCAGAGCATAAGCTGAAAGATGAGGTATTTGAAGATTAAAGAAGATATCAAGGTTATTTTCCCATTTCTCATTTGTCAACCCGGGAGTGCCAAAAATAAGATCAATGGACATATTTTCAAAACCTGCCTCTTTTGCCTTTTCAATACTTTGTAAAGCATCATCAGCATTGTGTAATCGGTTGAGATATTGCAGATCATCATTATGAAAGGATTGAATACCAATACTTAATCTATTAATAGCCGTATTTTTAATTTGCGGGAGCTTCTCCCCTTTGAGGTCATCAGGATTGGTTTCTATTGTGATTTCTATAGTATCGCTAAGTT
>CAZTAW010000165.1:2029-7469 GCA_964611705.1 uncultured Bacteroidales bacterium | reverse complement strand
CATTTCTCCGGTACATGTTTCCCGATGGCAAGCATCAGCTTTTCATGGTCTATGTGCCGTCGTGCTTTTCTATTTTAAATCGTTAACTGGATATCCATATATTTTTCGTTCTATTCCTTTTTTGTCAATCGTTATAAAACAATCTTTGTCAATGAAATATTTATAATCCCAATCGAATCCAAATTGCGTTGGAGTGTCAATTATTTTATACTTCTGTTTTTCTTTTCCACGCATAAGGCAAATAGCCAAATTATCCTCTATATCTAATATCCAAGCATCGCCAGTCTGTGTTGAGAATAGCAATAATCCGCCTAATTCGACTTTTCTTGAATCTTCTTTTTTTGCTCGATTTATAATATAATCTATCTCCTTTTTTATATCCATGCTTTCAATTAATTTGTCTTTTTCTTAAATGCAAAACATTTAAATTCCTGTTCTCCTTGTTGGTCGAACCTTGTCATATTGCAAAGAAGTTCCTCCTTTGGGTCATCATCATGCACACAAGTCAAACACAAGGAAGGTTTTTTAATTAGTTCGCTATTTATTTCATATCCATCGTCATCAAAGAATCCATGAATCTCGTTTGGTTTAATCTTGTCAATATGTCTTTGACCTTTTCTGTTTTCTCGTTTTTTAATTGCTGAATCAATCTCATAATCATCTGTTGGCATACTCTCTCCTGTAATACAAGTAAAACAGCTATTTCCAACAGCAGCAGAACCAATTACCCAAATATCATTTCCACATGAACATTTAACTCCATTTTTATAATCCTTCAATGCACTTTTAAGCCTATTCTCCAAATCCGTTTTGTTTTCGGATGGATTACTTTTCAAGTGGAGTTCCACATATTTATCAATCGTTATTTTCTTAAATCCCATAATCTATTTTGCTTGCACAAACTGAGAACGAGCTTTCCCATCATTTTTTATTCCTCTCAGTTTACAATATTCTATTAATTCATCCAAATCTACAACAATATCCACAACCTCGAATCCCTGATTAGTTAAATTTCGTTTTGTTTTTTCAAAGTCTTTATGCCAATCATGCCACGTATCATGCATACTCTCACGATCAGCAATAGTCTTGACAAATCGCTTCCAATTCTTTTTTCTGTAATATGCTAATTTTATTCCTATCATGTTACTATCTCTGATGGCATGCGGCACAGTCGAGTCACGCAAGGGAATTTCACCCTTGCGTTCTCACAGAACCGGATCCCGGTGGAATAACCGGGACAGGCTGTGAACCTCTCAATTCATCCGGCTCTTCATGTTCATCACACTTGTATGCCGAAGCTAAGTGCAAAGGCATAAAGATATACATCTTATGGATGCACCAATCTCCAGTGTGGAAAAAGGTTCAGTTGCTTCTTGTACACATCCTTGAGCCACCTAATAGCAGCTCTGACAGATTTTCCTTTTTCCCATTTAACCCATTTATCCTTGCAGTAATGGTAAACAGCCTTTAGTAGCAGTTTATGGTCTATAGTATCAATCCGCCAGCTGGCGGATGATATCTATATCTATAGCCCATCTGCACTGCAACGCTTGTCGTGTGGCTTCTCGTACTGCCTGATGCTGGCTGCGTCCTTTTCGATATCCGTATGAGCTTTTATAAAACTTTGGCTCTACATATTTATCTAATTGGACTCGTACAACTTCCTGTGCAATACGGTCTAAAATGGTTGGTATACCAAGCTTTCTTTTGCCACCATCTTTCTTGTCGATTTCAACCTCTTTTACTGGTGGTGGAAAATAACTGCCAGAACTCAGCCGGTTCCATAGCTTATAGAGCTGTTTGTCCCGGGTTTTATCCAGTTCCTTCCAGCTCATGCCGTCTATGCCCATTCCGCCCTTGTTCTTCCTTACTTTCCAGTAAGCTTCCCATATACTAATGCCTGTTTCACTGGCGCATTTTCGGATGCTATATCCCAGAAACATATATCGCAAATAGCTTTTTAACTTTTCTGGCTTTTTCAACCAGTTACCATGCTCCCTGAGGTCTCCCGGTATTATCTGCCGCATTCCTTACAAAGGTATACCTGGTAACCTCCCTGATGTCCATTGCGTCTAAAACTCTTACTCCCACATTCCGGACATTTTGGGTTTGATGTCCGGTGATATTCTTGCTGTTTTTCCTTTACACCGGTTTCTGCACTTATGAGTAATTTTTCTGTCTCATTTACTATGCACCATGGAAGCAAAATAAGAAATCAGCAATTGAGCCTGATCTTTTGCCCATATTAAAAGGATTTTATTTTTCAATGATCTTAGCCACAAAAAAGTCACGTTCTCCATCAACAAAAAGAGAATGTGATTCACCGAAGAATGACTTCTTTTTAAAGTATCCTGCTATGTAAATTGCTCCTTCGTCGTCAAGTGTAATCGCCTCAGCCACATCATAGCTTTCACCTCCGGCACTGATTGACCAGAGCCAGTTGCCATCAGAATCAGCTTTTGCCACATATACATCTAATTCTCCGGCACTTTCGATGGTTTGGGATCCAAAATCAACATCAAGAACAAATGAACCGGTAACAAAAATATTCCCATCATTATCAAGTACAATTCCCTTTCCTGTATCATCACCCATTCCTCCGACATTTTTTGCCCAGAGCCAGTTTCCATTGTTATCTGCTTTCGCGACAAACATATCCGTATAAGCTGAGTTTCCTTCAACTGTCAGACTTTCCGAGCCAAATTGAGCCGATTTCCTGATAAATCCGGTTATATAAATATTTCCATCATTATCAAGAGCTATGGACTGGCCTCCATCGTTATCACTTCCACCTGCGCTCGTCACCCATGCCCAATTGCCGGTTTTATCAAGTTTGGCAATAAACACATCACCGCCCCCTTTGCTTGTAACCGAATAAGGGCCAAAATATGCCGTTTTTCTGAAGTAGCCTGTAATATAACAGTTTCCTTGCTTATCAACGACCAATCCGTAGGCAACATCTCTTTCACTACCTCCGGCCTTGTTGACCCAGATCTCTTCGGCATCGGCCGCGCCTCTCTTAATAACAATAAAATCGTACTCCCCATTAGTTTTATAAATTTTTGAGTCATACTCAACTTCAGTTGCAAAATCCTGTATACCATAGAAGTATTGGTTAGATTCACCGGGTTCAATAACCTTCAGGTTACTTCTTACTGTGCCCTGACTTGCAACATCTTTCCAGTTTCCATTTTTATCCATAAATGCAAAAAACACTGACCAGGTTCCTTCCCCATCAAGGGTAACATCACCAATGGTAGTTGTTTTGTAAAACTGACCTTCTACATAAATATATCCCTGCCGGTAATGCAGCCATCGCGCCTCATCCGACTTGTCGCCTCCTCCTTGCACCACCCATTCCCATTGTGGTGTTTGGGAAAAAGCCTGAATCGAGAAAATAAAAAATAAAATGGTACCTACTGATTTTGATCCGAACATGATTATTAATTTTTGGTTTTGTTCAAAGGTAGGATAATTTTGGTAATGTATGGAGATATGGTAAGACATTATCTTTGAATATCAGGTCTTGCAGTTTTCATAACGTACATGCAAACCGGTATCTGTTTCATTATTACACTTAAATATGCTTACTCCTTCTTCTTCCACTCCCGCATATACCCCGAATCCACCATTTGGTTTTTACCATATTCAAACAAGGCATAATCAAATCCTTTACGCAATGCATAAGCTCCATGTTCACCCTGATTGTTTATAGCCAGGAAACCAACCTGCACATTTTCATTACCTTCGGATTTTTTTGATATTCTTTTTACTGCTTCTTTGCATGCGGCTCCGGGAGTCATTCCATTTCGCATCAATTCCACAACCAAAAAAGTGCCCAGGGTTTTCATTACATATTCCCCATGCCCGGTCGCCACCGAAGCACCGACTTCTCCATCCACATACAATCCCGCACCGATAATGGGTGAATCCCCTACCCTGCCATGTATCTTATAAGCCATACCGCTTGTGGTACATGCCCCGGCAAGTTTTCCATGCATGTCAATGGCAAGCATACCAATGGTATCATGGTTTTCAATGTTAATTTCAGGCTTGTATTCCGAGTTTAGTTTCCATTTTTGATATTGCTTTTTTGCTTCCTCGGTAAGCAGGTTTTCACGTTGAAAGCCATTTTCAAGGGCAAAACGCAGGGCACCTTCTCCGGAAAGCATCACATGGGGTGTTTTTTCCATTACCAGCCTTGCTACGGAAATGGGATGCTTAATATCCTGTAAAAAACAAACAGAACCGCAATTTCCGTCATTATCCATGATACAGGCGTCGAGGGTTACAACGCCATCCCTGTCGGGTATTCCGCCATAGCCAACACTATGTGTTTCGGGGTCGGCTTCCGTTACCATAACCCCCTGCTCAGCAGCATCCAGGGCAGCTCCGCCCGATGCAATAATTTCCCAGGCTTTTTCATTGGCTGCCAGTCCGTGTTGCCATGTGGAGATCACCAGCGGATGTGAATCACCGGATTGGATAAACGACTTAGAAATTTCACTTAATTTTTTCGATTTTGATACCAAAGGAAAAGCTGCCAGTCCTGCTGATGTCAGCAATGTTTTTTTAAGAAAAGACCTTCTTTTAATCATTACAATCAGAATAAATTAATTACTCAGTACTGATACTTTTTGGCTTATAACCTTTCCATCCGTAAAAGGCCAGGTAAATATAAGAAATCATTGGCACAAACAAAGAATAATGGTAACCGTGAATTGCATCTGCTACATTACCCTGAACAAACGGAATGATGGCGCCACCCAGAACCATCATCACCAGGAAAGAGGAACCCTGGCTTGTATATCTTCCCAAGCCTGAGATTGCCAGTGTAAAAATATTTGACCACATAATAGAATTAAACAAACCTATACCCACTATACACCAGATCGTAGCCATACCGCTTGTTAGCATGGCGATGGTTAACAATACAATAATAATGAGTGCGAAAACCATCAAAGTGCGATGAGGCAAAGATTTTCCGATAATAAAACCTGCAAAATTCAGAACCATAAATATTACAAACGGTAATACCCTTTGTAATGGAAAAGCCTCCTGGCTTTCAAAATATACTATGCCATAGATCAGGAAAAAAGCCAACACAGCCAGGCCTATCATTTGCAGAATTTTTGTTGTCTGTTTACCGCCATCACCCAGGTAAACCGCCCCCAGAAACCTGCCGATCATTGCTCCTCCCCAGTAAAAGGCAAGAAAGGATTTGGCTGTCATTTCCTTAAAACCAACCAGCTCATTGCTGAAATTGATAAAAACACTGCCGATGCTCACTTCCGCACCAACATACATAAAAATAGCGATCATCCCCAAAACCAGATGCCGGTATCGCAATGCCTTTGCGCCTTTTTCAATCTCACCTCCGGTAAAAACAGGTAGTTTGGTTACTTTGATGATCACTGCCAGCAACAGAAAAATAAAGGCG
>CAZTAW010000165.1:0-2019 GCA_964611705.1 uncultured Bacteroidales bacterium | reverse complement strand
CGAACAAAAGATAAGGAATCTGTATGCTGCTCAGGGTTACCGGATTCCCACCTTCGGTTTTTATTACCTCGCCAAGTGAGTTCAATAAAGGTTCGCCCCAGTCGCTGAAATAATGAAATACAAAATATCCACCAATCACTGGTGCAATGGTTGTTCCGAAAGAATTAAAGGCCTGTGCAAAATTTAGCCGGCTGGAAGCATTTTCAGGTCTTCCGAGAATGGCTACATAAGGGTTGGCGGATATCTGGAGTAAGGTAAATCCCAGAGCCACAACAAACAAAGCCACAAGATAAAAAGAATATGCCCTTGAGGCCGCCGCAGGAAATAACAAAGCACAACCAAATGCCGAAATAATAAGGCCCAGCAGGATACCGTTCTTATAACCGATCTTTTGAATGGGATCACCCCTGAAATATGAAAAAGCAAAGTAGATAAGCGAACCAATAAAATAGCCCCCGAAAAAATAAAACTGAACCAGCATGGATTGCGCACGGTTCAACTCAAATACATTTTTTACAAACGGAATCAGAATATCGTTCATACAGGTGATGAATCCCCACATAAAAAACAGTCCTGTCACTGCGACAAAGGCAGCGGTGTAATTTGTTCTGTTTTGCATTGTTTACTCCATTAATATTTATTTAAGCTAAAAACCACTATTCTTTCTTTAAATTTTTCAATCTCATTTTCTGCTTCAAAATAAATTATTTTCTCTTTCTCTGGCAGCAAGTCAAAGAAATTATCAGAGAAGCGTCCATTTTTATCTATGTAAAGAAAAACATTTTTTTCCATCACGTCTGATATTAATCTTAACTGATAGCCCTTTCTATATTCAACAACACTTATTTCAAGTTGAGATGCAGGTAAGGAAAGTTCTTTGGGTTTTACAAAGAAATAATTGTTTGCAGCAATACGCCTGTTTCCATTTGTAACATATTCGGCATGAAGGAAAACATCTTCCGGACTCTGATTGCCAATAAACTCATTCGCTTTGATGTTTTTCACAATATTACTTGATAAAGATGTGATTTCTTCCTCAACATTCTTAATAAAAGAAGAATCGCCCGGATACATATTGCAGGCAAACATAAAGTCCTGCCAAACCAGTAAGCCATGCCTGTCACAAAGATCATAGAAAACATCCCTTTCATAAACTCCACCCCCCCAAACCCGCAACATATTCATATTGGCATCCACAGCAGAATTGATAATGTTTTTGTAATCCTCCATTTCAACGTTTGCCAGGAAAACATCCTGCGGAATATAATTTGCTCCTTTAATAAATAAAGGCACTCCATTCAGCCTGAAATAAAAACTTTCACCTATTGAATCGGCTTCGGTTACCAGTTCAATTTGACGTAGCCCGGTTTTAAAATATTTTGTATCCGATGTTTTCTTATCTGTACCAACAGAAACTTTAACATCGTATAAATATGGCTCACCAAGATCATGCGTCCACCAAAGCTTTGGATCATCAATTCCAAATTTGATCCTGACAAGATTAATTCCCGGATTAATCAATACCTGTTTCTTTATCTCTGTTCCTGATTTTCCCTGAATATCCAGCTTTACATCTGCCAATAAATTCGTATCCGAAATAATTTCAATTCTCGCAGTCAGCTTTGCAAGAGAATCTGAAACAAGATCCTGGTTGAGGAGCACGCTGTTTATTTTCAAGTCATCCCAGGCTTCAAGGTAAACGGGTTTCCAAATGCCGCAGGTCAGGAATTTCGGACCCCAGTCCCAGCCAAAATGATAGGGTGCTTTTCTTGAAAAAGCCCGCTCATCGGGTAAGGCTGCATAATATCTGGATGCCTTGTATTGATTTATCGTATCAGCAGGATAAAAAATAACCTCAATAAAATTTGTGTCTTTTTTGAGCTTATCAGTGACATCCCATTCATATCTGCGGAACATATTTTCTGTCCGGAGATGATAGTTATCATTCAATAATACATCAGCATAAGTAACTAATCCTTCAAAAACCAGAAAAACATTATGACTGTATAAAACATCAGG
>CAZTAW010000164.1:0-7510 GCA_964611705.1 uncultured Bacteroidales bacterium | reverse complement strand
ATGAACGTGTTGCCGAATATTTCCAGGGAAGCTTCTCCGAAGTTATATTATTGGATAAACCGATGGATTATAAAAGCATTAACCGGCAGATGTATAAGCCCATCAAACAAGCGGGCCCGGAAAATAATGTTGTTTTTTACTACAAACTCGACGAACGCACCGGAAACCAGGTTCATGATGCAACAAACGGAAATTTTGACGCTGAACTGAAAGGCAGCTCCCAAAACTGGCTGTACGAAAACGAATTGTCCTATGCAACCTGGAATGGCAATGTGCTGGGTTATCAACCCGGTGAATATGATTTTATTGCAAGGGTTTATACGGAAGATACCCAAGATACAGGTACCTGTTATTCGCTTGGAAGGATAAATATCATCAAGCCATTTGAAAATGAGGATTTTAAAACAACCTACAATTTTGAAGAGGGCTTAGGCTATTTTGATGAAGGTACAAAAGTGATCAACAGGTTGAATTTTTGGACCAATTATACACGCTCCATTGACACCTCCTATGTATTAAGCTGGGTTTACTTTTATCTGTTTGATCCGCACAACCATATCATTTCCAACGAATCATTTTCTTATATTACTGATACCTTTAGTGTCTCGCTGGATTATGATATGGGTGAAATATTGACCGGTAGCTACTTATATATTACGTATGCATATACTGACATCTATGGAGATCATGTTGAAAATATAGATGTATTTCCATTTTATACCCGTACAATCCTTCCGCCTAAGGTCAGTGGAAATTTCGGACCTTTCGACCAGTGGATTGCACCGGGCACTATGACACAATTGGATACTTTTTTTATTACAACTGAAGACTATGATGATCTTACCAAGGTAGAAGCCAAATTTTATAATGAAGATAAAAAACTGGTAGCAGATACCATCGGGAATAAGCTTAATGATACCACCTGGCATATCGTTTATAATATGGCCAAACTACCTCCTCCTGCTGTAAATATGACTATCGGTTATTACCTTGGCAGCGATACTTATCCAGCTCTTACACAAGGCCCTTATCATATTATCATCCACCGTACCCGGCCTAAATGGTTTGATTTTGTGCCTGATAAAAACTTCTACAACATCCATGAAGAAGGTGATCATGTCACTTTTAATATCATTTCACCCATTGAAAACAACTATGAAGATATTGTTTCAGAGTTAAGCATACCTTCTTCAGTGCCATTTTTTGGCGGATCTTCTGCCAGCATAAAAGCAAGTGAAGTAAACACTTCCCTGAAATATACCAAATCGGAATATAAGCTGGAACTATTGGATGCTCCTGTTTTCAATCAAACAATTTTCAACCTGGGATCCAGTTCTTCCAAATTGCTGAGTACCGAATTCGATACCACCAATAATCAGTTTTATCTACAACCCGGTACCAATAATATTATAGCATCCCAGAATGTGAGCTGGTCGGGTGGTATACACACCAAATACGATCAGGTGTTCGACCTACTAAAAAAAATTAAAGAAATTATTGAAATTGCCGAAGCAGTGGATGTAGGCTCCATCGTGCAGCCCACTTTCGATATTGGTTTCAAAGGTAGTTACAAGTTTTCCGGCAGGCTTAACTTAATAACCGACAGTTTGACCGGAAAGTGGGGCTCTTTTGGCGACCTCAATGTAACTGCAAATCCGAATAATCCTAACTACAACAAAAGTGCTTCTTTCCAATTCTACAGCGGAGCGCTGGGTATGGAATTCTCCATAGGAGCCAAATTACTCGACGGGCTGGCCGAGGTAGATTTTAACCTGGACGCGGATTTTCCCCTTGGATTTGGAGAATCCTACCGGAATATTCCCCATTTCGACTATCATTTCCTGAAATCGTTCGGATTCAGAACCTATGGAAAAGTTGTTGCAAAAGTATTCTGGGGATGGTATGAGACTACCGTATGGGGTCCCAAAATGTTTTATTCCACTACCATCTGGGGTGATGACATGTCGGAATGCTTTCCCGATCCTGATAAATCAATTAATAGCCCGACTATAAAAGCCATTTCGGATTGGCCAGAATTGGCCGGTGAAATCCTTCCCGTTACGCATTTTAATAAGATCCCACTGGCCTGCCCCGAGGCAGATATTGCATCATCCAAAGATTATAAAGTCTTTACCTGGCTTGAGAAAGGACGATACTACGGCGAACGTAAAATCAAATCCAGGATGATGAAACGGAATGAAAAGCTGTTTTCACCCTTATCAACAATAGAAATTAATAACCACGCGATTAACAGTCCGCTGTCGGATGCAATCAGTGCAAATGAAGCTCTTATTTGTTGGGCACAAACCAGCTATACCAATGAAACTTTCCTGGAGATCAAATCAGAAAATACTCTGAAATCATTCTTTGAATCGCAGGATATCTGGTTTGCCTGCTATGATCTTGAAAACGACAGCCTCATACAAATTGAAATGCTTACTACTGATGCTAAAGCAAAATCGGGTATTGGCAGGGCCAATCCTATTGTTACCAAACTATCGGATAATAAAGCCATGATTATCTGGCAGGTGGCCGATATGGAAAACCATAGTTCCCATATCTGGTACAGCCTTCTGACAAGAACAAATGGATCATGGTCAGCTAATGAACCAGGCATATTATCAGATTATCAGGGAGTTCAGTCTGATTTGAAGATTTGCTCACCACAGGATGACAGGGCTTTGCTGGTGTGGCTTAACACTTCCTACGGCCATCCTGTTCATAACTGTATTATGACATCAAGCTTCGACGGTGAAGAGTGGTTGGAGCCCGAAATATTGCTGGATGAAGAATATGCACACTATAACTATTTCGACATCTCTGTTGAGGAAAATTCTGGAGGCCTGATTGCTGCTTCCCATATAGCAATCCCGGATTCAGGAAGGTTTGAGAAATTATGCTTTATCCCATGGGAAACAGAAAACGGCTTGCTAAACTCAGCCTCTGCAATAGAATTGCTTAGGGATAGCATTTACCATTTACAATATCCTGCCATTGCTTTTGGACCCGAAGATGAAGCATGCATTGCGGTGAAAAGGGAAGAAATTATCCCCAAGGACAGCAATAGCAGAATATCGCAAATTGATCTTTTTTATTCTGAACTCTCTGCCGATTCTATTATCTGGGAACAACTGCCTTTGAGTGAATATGTATGCGATACAACAAAAGCAGTATCAGAAATTGAGATAACATTTGCCGGCTCCGACAGCCTGTTGTTGCTTACCAATGAATACCCCATGACCGCCTCGAACAGTAAATTCAAACCTCTGAACGGGGTGATTTTTGGAGATCCATACATGAACCTGGTTTTGAGGAGCTTTAAAATCAATGATGAAGAAATTGAAGATATTCAGGAGGGAGAATTTTTTACATCAGTTGATGAATTCCGGGCCCCGGAAAATAAAGTCAATTTGTTCCAGAACTATCCTAATCCCTGCAATGATCAAACCCGTATTGGATTTGAATTGCCTGAAAAATTGCGGGTTAAACTTGAAGTTTACAATTCCGGAGGAGTAAAAATAGCAACGCTGGCCGATCAAGAGATAAGCCAGGGATATTATGAATTGAAACTCAATACTGCTGTTCTTAAACCGGGTGCTTATGTATATACACTGACGACAAAATATGGAAAGCATTCATCCATAATGGTTGTAGCAAATAAGTAATATAATTTTAATAAACATTGTGCTATGAATAAAATAAAATGCTTGCTTTTTATTATAACAATTTTGGTATTTAAACCATGTTATCTGCAATCGCAGATCCCCGTTAAGCCTGCCGGAGAGGGAACTCAAGGATTCCCTTATTATATTAATAGTCTGGGAAATCTTTATTGGATATCAGCTCCGGATGATACAATTTCTGTTTCATTGGAAGATAGGTGGGCATCACATTACGTGCAAACAACCATTATTGATGCTTCTGAAACCTATACCTGGTTCGGAGGTGCAGGATTTCCGCCCATTGGGAACTTAGCTTCCAATTTTACCGGTTCATATAATGGTAGCGGTTATACGATAAATAACCTGTATATCAATGACAATATAAATTATATAGGGTTATTTGGTTTTCTTGGGAGTGCAGGATCACTTAGTGATTTGCAACTAATGTCACCTACAGTAAATGGATATGATAACGTGGGCGGCCTGGTGGGTTGGTCTGAGGGTGCCATCAGTGCGTGTGCTGTTAACGGCGGGTACATTGATGGAAATGAGAATGTAGGAGGTCTTGTCGGTTATAATGTAAACTCTGTTGACAAATGTTATACCGAGATATACGGTGGAAACGATATTGAGGGAGTGAGCAAAACCGGGGGTCTGGCCGGTCGGAATGACGGCACCATCAATAACTGCTTTTGCCATTCTACGGTTATCGGACAGTATTTCACGGGTGGATTGGTAGGATATAATTATGATCCCGGAAATATTGATCATTGTTACAGCACAGGCTCAGTAGAAGGATATTCTGATGTGGGGGGATTAGTCGGTTTAAACCATTCTGGTTCGGTAGATCATTCATTCTGGAATATCACTACCTCAACTCAAAACAGCAGCTCGGGAGGTACCGGATTGTATACCGGGGATATGCAGAAGGCCGGGACATACCTGGCGGAGGGATGGGATTTTACGCAAAGTGGCAGTACCTGGGCCATGAACGATTCCTACAACAGCGGCTATCCTTATTTTCGATGGCAGGGGATGACATCCGCCCATATATGGCTGGGCAGCAGTTCCACCGACTGGAGCACGGCAGGCAACTGGAGTGAAAACAGTGTTCCCACCGGCAAGGTAATCGTTCCGGATGCAACAGTCACTAACGATGTAATCCTTGCAAGTAACGCTACAACCACCATAACACAGTTGAAAGTTGAATCGGATGGATCCATGACGGTTCAGAGCACATCCGGAGGTACGGGATCATTGATCGTTACAGGATCTGCCACAGGAGATGTCAGTTGTCAACGTTATCTGGATGTCAGTGCCAAAAGTCCCAAATGGCATTATGTTTCTTCACCCTTGTCGGGTGTTGATATTGATGATGATTTTATGACAAATAATTCAATATATTCACCCAATGGTGGCACAAACTATAACTTTTACCGCTGGGATGAAGATACCGACTACTGGATCATTTATGGTTCCACGGGTGATCCGGAAGCGTTTAATGATGCTACATTTCTTAATGCCAAAGGATATGCGCTCGCCCGCTCTCCCGATGGGGCAATTACCTTCACAGGAACAATACGCACAGATGATGTTACATATGGTGCAAGCTATACCAGCGGACAGGGAGCCGGCTGGAACCTGGTGGGAAATCCGTTTACCAGCGCACTGGCTATAACCAGCGATGCCACAACAGATGACAAATTCCTTACCAATGCAAGCAATACATCCCTGCTCGACGACAATTACACGGCGCTCTATATATGGGATGAAGGTTCGGGCTATAACTATGGAGATGATGACTACAAAGTGATCGGTAATCCTGTTACAGGCTCATACACCCAGATTGACCAGGATTATGTCCAACCCGGACAGGCTTTCATGGTAAAAGTAAGTTCCTCCGGCAATCTTGAGTTCAATGAAGAAATGCAGGCCCATGCCGATGTGGGATTTTTTAAGGAAAAAGAAACCTGGCCTTTTGTGGAGCTGCTTGTGACCGGCCAGGGCCTATCCAATACAACGGCTGTCGCATTTCACAAAGATATGACCGAAGGCCTCGATCCTTCCTACGATGTGGGCAAACTCAAAGGCAATCCCGATATTGCATTATACACACGGCTGGTTGAAGACAACGGGGTGGATTTTGCTTTGCAGGCATTGCCGCTGTTTGAAGAAGAATACTCCATCCCCATAGGTATGGATATAAGCAATACAGGAGAATATTCCTTTGAATTGATTAATATGAAACAAATACCCGATGAAGTTCATGTTTACCTGGAAGACCTGAAAACAGGAACGGTAACCAACCTGAAAAAAACCAGCACTTACACCTGTGTGCTGGATGAGACAGGCAGCATTACAGATCGCTTTGTGCTGCATTTCACTTTAACCGCTTTCGGTGAAGAAGAATTGCAGGCCAATGAAAGTCTTATTCAAATCTGGGCAAAAAATAAAACGATCAAGCTGTACAATCCTGAAAAGCAACAAGGAACTGTCAGAATATTCAACCTATACGGGCAACAGATCATGCAAGCCAGGCTGAATGGAAATCAACAACAGCAAATTGCTATCGATGTTCCTGCCGCCTATTACCTGGTAAATGTGATATGCAAAAAAGAGATGTTTAGTAGCAAAGTCTTTGTTTATTAGAAGCTGAGCAATGGAGCAATGGAGCAATGGAGCAATTGAACAATTGAAGAATAAAACAATCAAAAAAATGAAAACATACCGCATATTAACCGGACTTCTCATTTTTACAATGGTTCACTGGATGGGATTAAGTAAAGTGTTTGCCTACAATCAGGCCATCTATCTCAATGGTACGGACAACTATGTAGAAATACCCCATGATGATGTTTTCAACCTGTACGATAATATGGCCATTACAATATGGATCAAGGTAACAGATTTTAATACGCCTTATGCGTCCATTGTTACAAAAGGTGAAAGCAGTTGGGCCATTCAGCGATACAAAAACACGGATTTCATACAGGTTATTTATGGCGAAGATTCCATCGTTGGAACAACCAGTGTTAACGATGGTAAATGGCACCACATTGCAGCCACTTACGTTACTTTTACTTTAAAACTATACATTGATGGTGAGTTGGATGCTTCAAAATCTATTTTAGACCCATATTTTTCCATCAACGAAAACCCGGTTTGCATTGGAACAAGTCCGGAGCACCCCGAAAGGTTGTTTCATGGGGTGGTGGATGAACTACGTATATGGGAAATATACCAAGCGCCCGGGGATATCCGTGCCCACATGAATGTGGAGCTTACGGGCTCTAATTGGGGGCTTGTGGCGTATTACAGAATGGACAACGATTCCGATCCTTCCCATATCGTTGATTTTACGGGTCATGGGCATACGGGGATTTTGCAGGAAACCTGGGTTACGGCTTACGTGAATACCGGAGTTATATTTGCCAAAGCACCGAAAGCAGGAGATGGCTCCGCTGGAAATCCTTATCAGATCGATTCCATCGGTTATCTGTTCTGGATTACCCGGGATACCGACCGGTGGAGTAAACATTATGTGCAAACGGCCGATATCGATGCCTCCGCCACCGAATCACTCTTTGGCGGAAAAGGATTTTTGCCAGTGGGTGATGAAACAGTTGAATTTAGCGGAAGCTATCAGGGAAATGATTTTAATATTGATGGCCTCTATATCAACCGCCCGGACGAAGATTCCGTGGGACTGTTCGGTAATGCGTTGGGTGTTGAGTTGAACAACATCCTGCTCACGGATGCAGACATTACAGGTGGCAATTATGTTGGTGGAATAGCCGGGATAGCTGACGACACATCGAAATTGAATAAATGCACATTTTCGGGCAGCC
>CAZTAW010000163.1:0-7543 GCA_964611705.1 uncultured Bacteroidales bacterium | reverse complement strand
TTACACGGTTTCAGCTACCATGCCTTACGGAACGGAAACCGTGCAGATACTTTTCTGGAATTGGGTTTACAGAGGATCAGTGCTTTGGGACAATGCATATGTAACCGGTCCGATTACGGATTCTGACGGAGATGGTGTGGATGACGAAGATGATGATTATCCTGATGACCCGACAAGAGCATATAACATCTACTATCCTGATTTCAATTCTTTTGGTAGCCTTGCGTTTGAAGACAACTGGCCCGGCAAGGGAGACTATGATTTTAATGACCTCGTGGTTGATTATCAATACAAACAGGTTACAAATGCTGATAATGAACTGGTTGAATTGTTTGGTAAGTTTGTGATCCGTGCGATTGGTGCAAGTTATACAAATGGTTTTGGTTTTGAAATGGAACTGGAGCCAACAGATATCAGTAACGTAACCGGTATTTCCATAGTGGATGGCTACATAACTTTAGGGGCGAATAATGCAGAAGCCAACCAGGCTAAAGGTACAATAATCGTTACCGACAATGCATTTACACAACTTCCTCATCCAGGCGGTGGAACCGGCGTAAATACTACACCCGGTCAAACTTATGTAGAACCTGATACAATGGATATTCATGTTACCTTATCAGAACCGGTGCCTTTATCAGAGGCCGGTTCGGCGCCGTATAATCCATTTATCATTGTTGACCAGGAAAGGGGACGTGAAGTTCACCTGCCCGATTATACACCTACAACACTTGCTAATCCTGATTATTTCGGAACGATGAATGATGACTCAAATCCGGCAACCGGAAAATATTATAAAACAGAAAATAATTTGCCCTGGGCGATTGATGTTCCTGCCGAATTTGATTATCCCATAGAAAAAATCGTAATCATACAGGCATATCTGCATTTTGCTGCATGGGCTGAGAGTTCAGGTGCGCAATACCCCGATTGGTATCTCAACTTGAGCGGATACCGTAATAATGATCTGATCTATCAGATACCTGAATAGAGCGTTTTATTGTTCATCAGGGAATTTTTCCGGGCGGGAAAAATCCGGATTCGTGAGAAATTCTTCATCCCTCAGGGTTTTTATAAAAGCCTTGAGGTTTTCTTTTTCTTTTGGGGTTAACTGAACACCATCATTGGCAATATGATGCATCAGGGGATCAATATAGGGCGACCAAACCAGGTGATGTGAGTAGAAATCAATTACTTCATCCAAAGTTGCAAAACGGCCATCATGCATGTAGGGGCCGGTGAGTTCAATATTTCTCAGGGTTGTAGCTTTGTAGGCTCCCAAATCCTGCGGGTCTCCCGTGATGTGATAGCGATCTCTGGGATCTTCATGAGCACCAGTAAACAGAGAATCTTTCCCATTATTGTAAAATAAGTTGGTGGTAAACAGGGGATTACCTGATCCTCCATGGCAGTGAAAACAATCAGCGCCTTCTTCGGTCGTAAATAAAACAAATCCGTTTAATTCCGATTGTGTCAACTGAACTTCTCCTCGTAAGTATTTATCAAATTTTGAATTGGATGAAATGAATGTTCTGATAAATTGTGCAATGGCTTTTCCCATTCTGTCAACGGTTACGGTTTTTGATCCGAATGCTTTCTCAAAAAGCCCGGGGTATCCGGGAGTGTTCTGAATAATTTCTTTTGCTTTGCTGGTATCACTGTTCATTTCGTGTTCTGCTACAATACCCATCCAAACCAGATCTTCAATATTTCTGTAATTCGGATCGGGATTGCTTTGCGAAACAAATCCGTTCCAGAGATAACCGCTGGTATTCCATACAAGGTTAACAAGGGGAAGCATAACATGCGGGGTGGGTTTACCGGTGATACCATGTGGAAATCCACCTTCATAAACAGGGTGGTCAACACCGCATTCAAAAGAATTGGCCTGGATATGGCAGGTTGCGCAGCTCATCAGGGAATCAGGGTGGGTGCGGCCTGAAACCCGCCCATCGTAAAACAAATATCTGCCCAATTCCACACCCTCCACCGTCATGGGATTATCCTCGGGAATGTTCATTTTCGTTGGAAAACCAAAAGGAACATCAATTTCATAAGGCGTAGCCTGATGTTTTTTTGGTTCCGGATCATCGTTTTTTTTACAGGATGATACAATCAATAGAAGGGTGAAAAGGAAAAGAATGGGAGATTTTCGCAAAAATTGTAAGGCAAGCGCAACAATCAACAGGATTCTGCGCTTTTTGAATTTCCTGGATGAACCAAAATGTAATACCCGGTTAGCTATTATCCATTTCATTTTACTGCCTCCAGACTAAAAACATCATGCCCGTTTTCGCATGCCAGGTTCATGGCTTCCTGGTTTTGCATGATATATCCCTTCCAGATATTATGATCGTAGATATTCGGTGTTTGAAACCAGTTTTCAACATTCATGACAATATTGAATTCTTTTGTTTCATTTTCATTTATTGAAAAAGATGAATTTGGCAATTCAACTTCAAAGGCATTGTGAACATATCCGGTTATTGAATCAGGGTAGCTGTGGTAAATCTGCCCGATGCCCAAATGGAAATCAAATGGTGTAATGCTGCCGTTTGTTTCTTCCCATTTTCCGTTAAGTTTCATGTAATGATAACCACCACCCAGATATTCAGGCCAGAACATGTCACGCTCCGGTGGATTCGGAAACATGAAGGACTGGTTCTTCTCTTCTGTTATTCCCATGATGAAACTGATCTTCTTGTAGTTCCCTGCTGGAATATTGTCAAATACTTCCCATGTATGGGTTGAAGGAATATCCGTATCAACGTAATGCATATCTTTCCATTCATCAATCAAATAATGATCACCTGATGCTTTATGCAGCTTTACATCCGAGATAAAATACTGGATTTCGTTTACCAGGTATTCATTCCCGGCAGCATTGGTGTAGATCATGGTATCGAATTGAATGGGAGCGCTATCAACACGGTGCTCGAAAGAAAAAGTGATCTTTTGTTCGTTTTCCGGTTCCGGATCATCTTTGTTACTGCAACCTGTAACCAGAAAGCTGATAATTAAGAAAGTAGCCGTAATTATAGAAATGTATCGCATATTTATTTAACGATTTGATCAAAACACTTATTGTTCATAAGGTATCGTGCCGGAGGTGATCACAAAATGCAGGGTGTCGTACAAGCTCGAGTTTTGCCCGGCTACCTTTCCGTCAATTAATGCCTGTACCTTTATTCCCGTGTTGATGTCCTTGTAAATTGCCGAAACGTAGTAAATATCACCTTCCTGTGCTTGAAATGAATACTCCCATACATCTTCAGCGCTTGAAATATTTACATTTTCAGTGATCATTTCATCATTTTCATTTTTATATGTAACGTCAAATCCTGATTCATTATCAGAAATCCTGTAAGTTATTTTTCTAATATCATCATTCACTTCACATGAAGAAAGGGCGAAAAGAAAAAACAGTATGTTCAGGATTCTTGTTTTCATTTTCTTAGTTTTACATTTTAAAGATCAGGTTAATAAAAAACATCCTGCCCGGCTCATAAAGCGGCAGATTACTTCCAATGATCCTTCTGTTCAGATGCTCGTAATAAGCCTTGTTGAAAATGTTGTTTACACCTCCGTTAACAGACAACATTTCATTAAAAATATAATTGACCTTAAAATTGGCCGTGATAAATCCCGGCGTTTCATTTTCATAAAACGCTTCCGATATACTCGCCTGTCGTGCCGTCATTCTTACCGAAAACTCAGGCTTTAGCCTGTTGTCGAAAAACTTATAATTAATTGTAAGGGACGATTCGAAGGGCGGGATTTCCGGAAGCGGGTCGTTTTTTACGATTTGCTCATCAACAACCTGTTTGTCTTTAACAATATATTGAATCGCTCCCGGATTCACGCCAAATGTCGCAGCGGCAACGGCTGTAATTCCAAATTTGTAATCTGCCGGTGAGGCATATTTGGCTTCAAATCCGTAAAGATAAACATGGTCGGCATTGTAAAACTCTTTAACACCCACAACGTCTTTGGACTGCGGTTTGACTTCGGACGGTGGAACCTCTGTTCCCGTAATATAATCTTTAACGTAAGAGAGAAAGATGCCTGCCTCGAAATAGCCGAATGTATGAGCCTTATGCTCAAATTTTATATCGGCCTCGTAATTCACCTCGGGTTTTAATTTAGGATTACCAAGATAATCATAATTGTCATATCCGATGGGAAGCAGTATAATGAATCGTTCTGTCATATCAGGACTTCTGATACCTCTGCCAAGTGAAAGTCCCATACCGGTGTTTTTTGTAAAATTATAAAAGGCTCCTGTGCTCATGCTGAAATTGATGAGTTCCGAATCAACTTGATCATTTTCATACAGAATATTCCCTGACATATTTTTCAGTTGCAGATTACCGGATGTTGCCGTATTTAGATCAATTCTGGCAGAAAAATTCAAATCCCAGAGACCGGTTTTTTTGGTAAGCAATGCAAAAACTCCTGTGTTTTTTATGCTTGCATTGTTCCATAACATTTCTTTTTTCACGGGAAGGTTGGGTTGCAGGATCATATTTTTGGTACGTGTACCGTCTTTTGTAATATGTTCATAATCAATGCCAAAAATGATGGTGCTGTTTCCCCACTTTATTAAGCTTTCCAATCTGCCGCCGCTGTTTTTTGCCCGGATATCCGAGACGGCGACAACCGTATCGGAAAAGGGCCTTTCCTTGTTGTCCATAATATGATGCACGTCGGAAAAATAGGACTTTAACTTGATGTGTTGAATAGATTTGCTGATGTTAGTTAGCTGATAATTAAATGAATACAAATGGGTGTCATCCGATCTTTCATCCATCGGCAGGGCAGGGTAGGAAACGTTCCTGCCGTACGACCTGTCGTATGAAAAGTGTAATTCATGATCTTTTGCAGGAGAAACACCTATTTGGGCAGTGTAATTATATCGGGTAAACTGCGAATTGATCACCTCACCGTTTCCCGCTTCATAATTTCCATATTTTTTATGGTTTCCCGAAAGCATGATGCAGGCATTTTTGTTGCCTGCTGAGATTGACAAATGTTCTTTGTTGCCATTCCAGTTGCTTTCAAAACCTTTAATGGCAGTGATCTTTGTTGAAAACTCTTTTCCGAAATCCGGCCTGATGGTCTTTAAATTAATAACACCCCCAAACATAGGTCCAAAGCGCAATGCAAACGGGCCTTTGTATACTTCCATTTTTTCCAGATCATTAATATCAATATGAGAAACAGCCGGGTCCATGCGATTGGGGCAGCCTCCTTCAATTTTTATATTACCATTAATGATGGTATTGATTTGTTTGTATTTGAATCCCCTGACCACAGGGTCAATAGCAGCGCCGCCTTTACGTATGCCGGAAAGGTTGGGCGTGTTTCTGAGAAAATCACCTATATCGCGGGCTGCACTTTGCTGAATCTTAAGTTTGCTGACCGTTTCTATCATGATGGGTTTTTTTTCAATGGTACGGTCGCGTATTTCAATTTCAGCCAATGTTTGTGTTGTAGGTGAAAGGAAAACATTTTTTATGATCTTTTCACCTGGTTTAAAATTGATTTTCAATGTTCTGGTCTCAAAACCCAGATGGATGTATTGTACTGTTTTAAAACCGGCTCCCACGCTTCCCAGCTCATAAAAGCCTTTACTGTTTGTTATGGTTCCCATGTTGTAATCCTTAATAAGAACTTCAACATCGGATAATGGAGCTGATGTTTTGGCATCTTTGACATAACCTCTGATTGTGCTTGTGTTCTGTGCTTTTATTGGTGTGAATAATAATACCCCTGAAACAGTTAATAATGTGCCAATATGTTTTAAACAAGCTTTCATTACATACAAAATTACTCAATTTTTAAACTGAGAATTCACATGTGTGTAATTTATAAACATTTATAAATAAGGGTTTACGGGTAATTCTGCTTAACTTTGCAAAAAAAAGCGATATGAAGTTTAAAGTTGGTGATAAGGTAAAATTCTTAAATGAGAAAGGTGGCGGCACTGTTACAAAGATTATCAGCCCCGGCCTGGTTCATGTTTCCATTGAAGATGGCTTTGATGTACCTGTAATGCCAGGCGAACTGGTTTTGGATATTTCTGAAAAGAAGGAGGATATAACTTCAGAAACCACAGGTCATCCTGAAACATTATCCAAACCGGAAATACATGCAGAAAAGGAAGATGAATTCGAAGAACGGAAATCTGCAATAGATAAAGTTGCCTTCAGGGGGGATTATGCAAAGGGAATATACCTGGCTTTTGTTCCGCATGATCAGCGATGGCTGATAACGGGTGAAATTGATGTTTACCTGATCAACCATACATCTTATGAGGTTTTGTTCAGTTTGTTTCTAAAAGATGAAAAGGGTTTTTATGGATTTGATTATGATGTATTAACTCCAGGATCAAAAATATTGATCGATACCATCGAAAGGGAAGAAATTGAAAAATGGACAAAAGGGCTGGTTCAATGTCTTTTCCATATGGATGAACCGGATAAGATTCCCATGCCGGCAAATATCACTATTGATATCAAAGCTTCAAGAGTGTATAAGGAAGGAAATTATAAAGAAACGCCGCTTATTAGTGAGAAAGCGTTTGTTTTGAATTTGCTTGAAATGAACCTGCATCCGTTGCATACTTCCGATGAGATAACCAGGAAATTTGCTGATCCTGTCATTACACAGAAAGCAAAGGTTAAGAAAAAGCAAGCTATAATTGATAAATACAAAACTGCAGAGAAAGAAGCTGTTGTTGATCTGCATATTGGAGAATTGATTGACAATATATCGGGCTTAAGCAGTTCGGATATGTTGAAAATTCAGAAAGATCATTTTATAAAAGCCCTTGAGAGCGCTATTGCCGAAAAATACAAGCGGGTTACTTTTATTCATGGTGTTGGAAATGGGGTGCTGAAAAATGAGATCATCAAAATGATGCAGGATTATGAAAATGCGGAAAACCAAAGCGCCAGTCTTGCAAAATATGGCGTTGGGGCTGTTGATGTGGTTATAAATCCGTTACAAAATCCTTACTTTTACAAAAAGCATTGATTGATATTATTTAAAAAATATTATCTCTATGCATATCAGCTTGTTAATAACATGCCGAAGAAAGAACTACCGATAGTGAAAGTTTACTGTGATTTAAAAGACAAATAAGTAAAAAATTCCGCATCACAAAAACATAAGTTCCAGCCCATCCCTGCAAGCTTCCCTTCGCTTCCACACACTTGTTTTTCTTGCCATCCAGCCCGTTGATAATAACTTGTTGAAAAAAAATTTAAGATAATTTTCCCGAAAACAACAGAAAAGTTGTAAATTTGACAGAAATAGTCAACACAAAAGATGTCAACAACAGGACAAAGACTTAGAAAATTGAGAGAAAAAGCAGGTTTAACCCTGCGAAAAGCAGCCATGCAAGCGGATATTGATGTGGCAATATTGAGTAAAATGGAGCGAGGTGAACGAAAACTGACTAAAGAGTTGATTTTAAAATTGGCCGAAATGTACAACGAAAAGCCGGAAAAATTAATTGTTGACTTTTTAAGTGAAAAAG
>CAZTAW010000162.1:0-7557 GCA_964611705.1 uncultured Bacteroidales bacterium | reverse complement strand
GTAAATGAAAGCGCTGTGGTTGGTTATCCTCACGAAATCAAAGGACAGGGTATCTATGCCTATGTAACTTGCGAAGAGCTCTCCGAAGAAGAAGCAAAAAACATTGAAAAAGACATCAGAGCTACGGTTACAAAGGTTATTGGCCCTATTGCCAAACCCGACCTGATCCAGATCGTAAGCGGACTGCCAAAAACACGTTCAGGAAAAATCATGCGTCGTATTCTCCGTAAAATTGGTGAAGGTGACGCTACCAAACTTGGTGATACATCAACATTGCTTGATCCCGGTGTTGTAGATGAAATTATTGCCGGAGCAAAAGTTGAAGTAAAACGTTAATGAAGTTTTTAATTAAATAATTAAAGGCACGTCAGGCTTGGATTAGCCCGGGGTGCCTTTTGGTGTTTTTAAAATAGTTTGTAGTTAGAACTTAGAAGTTAGAATGAGGTCATCAAAAAGTTTTATGGATCTTGATGTTTGGCGAAAGGCTCATGAATTGGTTTTACTTATTTACAAGGAATCAAACCATTTACCAAAAGAGGAATTATTTGGTTTGACCTCTCAAATGAAAAGATCTGCCGTATCTGTTCCCGCAAATATTGCTGAAGGTTTTAAAAGAAATGGCTTGAATGATAAAATTCGCTTCTATAACTTCGCACAGTCTTCCTTAGAAGAATTAAGGTATTATTTAGTCTTATCTGAAGATTTAGGTTACTTGCAATCGGGAGAATTGCTAGTTAAAGCTAACGAAATCGGTAAGATGCTTGAAGCTTATGTAAGTAAAATTAAAGAAAGAATAAATATTTCATGACAGAATTCATACTTCTAAATACTAACTACTTTCTACTAACTACTAAATAAATGAACCAAAATCAAAAAATATAAAAACATGGAAAACAAAAAAGTAATGAACAGAGGATTTGTTGTTTTAGGTGCAATCCTGATACAACTTGCCCTCGGGGCTATTTATGCCTGGTCGGTTTTTACTCCGGGACTTACTGCTCAGTCACCAAAAGAGGTAGTTGATGTTTATGGTGATACCAAAATGAAATCCGCTCCTCAGTTAGAGCTTGAGGAAGCTGAATTTCAGAAAATGAATAATGAGTTAAAAGGCCTGAGAGACGAATTAACGGAGGTTGAAGCCAACATTAAAGCAACCGAGGATGAAACCAAAAAGGAAGAACTGAAAACCAGGAAAGCTGAATTGATCAAAACGATCAATAGCATTATTAAAAATTATGTGCCGGAAAATAAACTCAACGATCTGAGTTTTAGTTTCAGTAAAACGCAATCTCAGGTTGTTTTTGCACTTGGACTCGCCTTTTTTGCCATTGTAATGGTTTTTGCAGGTAGAAAGTTGAAAACCTGGGGACCCAAAAAACTTTCAATCATAGGTGGTATCGTATTGGGATTGGGTTACGCACTGGCAGGAATTATTGGCGGTACAAATTTCTGGGTTTATGCAATCTTTATTGGTGTTATCGGAGGAGCAGGAATTGGATTTGCCTATGTAGTGCCCATTGCTGTGGGTATGCGCTGGTTTCCGGATAAAAAAGGCATGATAACCGGTTTGGCTGTTGCGGGATTCGGCTTCGGTGCCTTGATTTGGATCAAAATTGCCGGTTCCTGGGGACATCTTATTGCTAATCTCGGCCTTTCCACTACCTTTATTATTTATGGTATAGCTTTCGCTGTTATGGTCATCATTGGTGGATTCTGGATGATATTCCCGCCTCAGGGATGGAAACCCAAAGGTTATGTTCCTCCCGAAGTTAAAGACGAACAGAAAAAAGCTACAGGTGCTGTTGATTTCACAAGCAATGAGATGTTGCGTTCACCTCAGTTTTACCTGATCTTCCTCACCTTTGTATTTAGCGCAGGTGCAGGTCTGATGTCTATCGGATTAATGAAATTATATCCCATTGAAGCTTTAACAGACTCAGGATTAACTGCCATTGAGGCCAGCGCAATTGCAGGTACGGCAATGGCTGTTTTCTTCAGCCTTGCCAATGGATTGGGTAGAATACTCTGGGGTATGATGAGTGATAAGCTTGGACGAAAGAACTCAATCTTATTGATGACACTTACCCAGGGTATTTTGGTGATTCTCTTTACCTTTATGGCAGGCAGTGAAATCTGGCTTTATGTCGGTGCAACTTTAATCGGTTTCAACTTTGGCGGTAACTTTTCATTGTTCCCAACCATTACGGCAGACACCTTTGGCGCAAAGAATGTCGGACAAAACTACCCGTTTGTATTTCTGGCCTATGGTGTAGGTGGAATCATTGGACCAATTCTTGGTGGTGCACTGGGAGATATCGGAAACTTCACACTTGCATTTACAATCTCAGGTATTGCTGTATTGCTTGGCTTCTTGCTTACAGCTTTTGTAAAGCCTGCTACCAAGTAGAATTCATTTGATTTGTCAAGCCTCGAATGAAGCTTGTAACAAAATAAATTAAAGTGTATCCAGCATTGATATTTGCAAATATGGATACACTTTTTTTGGCTTTATGTCAATATCTTAATGATTATATACAAGTGAGATATACTGATTTTTATCCTCACCAATTATCTTGATTTAATCAATATAGGAATGAATAAGATATGACGACATTTTAGGAACACCTTCAGAATCTACTAAAAGGGCCTCCTGATCATGACGTTTTGTATTTAATAATAAGTTTTGCGAACTGAAATTGGCAGGAAATAAAACAACAATGAATCAGTACCATTTAATTAATCTTTATTTCACATGAATTTATACAAAAGTTAATGATGTTTTGTATCTTTGTTAATTAATTAACAAATAACTATCAAAGCAATTAAATATCAACACAATAAATAACATTCAGAAATGGGCATACGTAAACTAAGCAGTATTTTCAGACCACAAAGAATTGCACTCATTGGCGTTAAAAACGACCCAAAAAGCGTTGGTGGTATAACACTGAGCAACCTGGTAGGAGGTGGCTTTAAGGGAGTTGTTTATCCCGTCAACCCAAAGCACGAAGCCGTTCTGGGTATTCAGTGTTTCCCGAGTGTAAAAAGTCTTCCCAAAACACCTGACCTTGCAGTTATAACTACCGCTGCTAAGCTTGTCCCGCAATTGATCCGCGAATGCGGAGAATCCGGTATTAATGGTATAATAATCATGTCGGCGGGATTTAAGGAAGCCGGCCCGGAAGGAAAAGAGCTTGAAGAACAGGTAAAAGCTGAAAAAGCAAAATATCCTGATATGCGGGTTATCGGACCAAACTGTCTTGGCGTTATCGTTCCAAACCTGCATATGAATGTCAGCTTTGCTGCCAGCATGCCAAAAGCAGGTCATGTTGCCTTCATTTCTCAATCGGGTGCACTTTGCACCTCTGTTCTTGACTGGGCATTGGAGGAAAATCTTGGGTTCAGTTATTTTGTTTCTATCGGAAACAGCATGGATGTGAACTTCGGCGACCTGATTGATTACTTCGGTCAGGACCCTAATACGCGTTCTATTGTATTGTATGTTGAATCCATTACCCAGGCCAGGTCATTCATGACCGCAGCACGTGCTTTTGCCCGTAAAAAACCCATTATTGTGTACAAAGCCGGGCGTTTTCCCGAGTCAGCCAAAGCTGCTGCATCACACACGGGAGCCATGGCTTCGGAAGACAACATTTATGACGCGGTTTTCAGAAGAGCTGGTATTGCCAGGGTTTACGACATCGGGGATATTTTTGATTTTACAGACCTGATCGGAAGAAAAAGGATACCCAAAGGAAATAATCTGGCAATCATTACCAATGCCGGTGGTCCGGGTGTTATGGCAACCGACACCCTGATTCACAATAAAGGAGAACTTTGCAAACTTTCCGACGAAACCATGCAGGAACTTAATGATTACCTGCCACCGTTCTGGTCGCACGGCAACCCTGTTGACGTTCTCGGAGATGCAACACCCGAGCGGTTCACAAAAGTCACACAGATCGTACTTAAGGATGAAAATGTTGATGCCGTTCTGGTTATTCTCACTCCACAAGCTATGACAGACCCGACCAACACTGCCAAAGAAATCGCCAGGCTTTCGGAAAACACTTCAAAACCTATAATGGCAGCTTGGCTGGGTGGAAAAAGTATGCGTGAAGGTATTGAAATATTTAACAATTCCGGAATTGCCGTATTTGAAACCCCTGAACAGGCCATCAGGGCTTTTATGACACTTGTTCGTTATTCCCGCAACCTCGACGCATTGTTTGAAACCCCCAAAGATGTACCGGTCTCATTTACTTATGACAGAAAAAAATTAAGGGAAGAGTTTGTAAATGAAGTTTTTACAAAGGATAATATTCTTTCCGAAGACGATTCCAAAGCCCTTCTAAAAGGCTACGGAATCAAAACAACTGCACCTGTTATTGCAAAAGATGAAGAAGCAGCAGTTAAAATTGCTGAAGATATTGGTTATCCCGTTGTAATGAAAATCCATTCCCCCGACATAACACATAAATCCGACGTGGGAGGTGTTGCCCTGAATCTTGAAAATGAAGATATGACCAGGGCTACATACAAAACAATGATCTCATCCATATCAAACAAATTTCCTGATGCGGAGCTGGATGGCGTTACTATTCAACCCATGATTGAAACAAAAGATGCAGTTGAGCTTATCCTGGGAATTAAAAAGAATCCGGTTTTTGGTACTACTTTGCTTGTTGGAATGGGCGGAACAGAAGCCGAACTTTTTCAAGATTCAACCCTGGGATTTCCTCCCTTAAATGAACGTCTGGCACATCAAATGCTTGAATCCCTGAAAATATATCCCCTGCTGAAAGGCTACAGGGGCAGTGCACCCAAGAATATTGGAAAAATCATAGAGGTTATGATTCGCATGTCATATCTTGCTGCCGATTATCCCGAGATAGAAGAGTTTGATATCAACCCCATGATTGTTACCCAGAAAGACGCCATCGCATTGGATGCAAGAATTGTAATTGATCAGGATTTGGTTGGCAGGGAACTTGCAGAATTCTCACACCTGGTACTCCATCCGTATCCGGAAAAATATGTACAAGAATCCGAATTATCGGATGGCACACCTATGATACTTCGCCCCATAAAACCCGAAGATGAACCTCTCTGGCTTGAACTGCTTGGAAGTTGTTCAAAGGAATCAATCTACAGTCGTTTCAGGTATAATTTCCATTACGATTCACATGAAATTGCCACACAGTTTTGTTTCATTGATTACGCCAGGGAAATTGCCATTGTTGCCGAAGTAGAACATGAAGGACGCAAATTGTTAATCGGTGTGGGAAGATTAATTTCTGACCCTGATCATGAAACAGTAGAATATGCTGTTCTGATAACGGACAAATGGCAAAAAAAAGACCTGGGAACAATACTTACCAGGTACTGCATGGAAATTGCAAACAACTGGAACCTGAAAAGGATCGTTGCCCAGACAACAACCGACAACAAACCCATGCTTGCTGTTTTCAGAAAGCTTGGCTTTAAACTGAATTTTAACAGCGATGGAACAGTTGAGGTATCAAAAGACCTTACCTATTCGAATGATGATAATAAATAAACGCTTGATATTTTTTCCGGTAGTCATCATTTCCCTGATATGATACTACCGGAGTTCTTTTCATCAGAATATGACATTTAGCTTTGCAGACCTTAACTTACTCCCTCCTGCCTCCTATATCTGCAAGAGAATACTCAAAACTGATATGGTTTTCTTTAATGAACCTATCCCGCTATTTACTTTGAATCGCTTATAACAGGAAGCTGAAAAAGCAGATATCTTCCTGTTTATCGGTGCAAATGGCGCGGTAATGCCGGCAGTAGATATACCGCTGAAGGCCAAAGAACACGGTGCAAGTATTATTGAAATAAACACCTGTCCAACTGAGTTTATATCGATTCGGAACAGGTTTGCAATGATTGAGCTGATGTTCCTATCGGTATAACTGCATCTAACAAAAAAATGCATTGCATTGATAAAAAGCAATGAAATACTGGCTCCTGAAAATATGATCAAGTCAAAAAAGATGAGGTAAATACTCCAGGAAATCACTGGTATTATTTATTCAAAGGATTTTTTTATACCTTCATACAACCAAATAAAAATAATTGTGCCCTTTCAGTAAAGCGGAAGAAAAATAATAGCCGATCGAAATCATCAGAGAACATAGAAAAATATCAAAAGCATCTGATAAACAATTGATTCCTGAAACAAATGAAGAAAACAAGCCTTCTTTGCAAACCGATCAGGGCCAGGATTTATCAACAGCTTCTGTTAAAAACACAAATCCGGGCGGCGCAACATTACCAGGAATAAAAACCGAAGGATCAACGAATGTAAATAAAAGCAATCAGCAGGCGAAGAGAATCAGGATACAGGAAAACTTCAGGATCAGTCTTACAGGTGGTGTTGGTGCTGACCTCAGAATTGGCGGACGGGAATACGCCCCGGTATTCAATAAACCGGATGCAAGTGTGACCGATGCTGTAAGTTATCTGAATTACAGATTTAAGATAAACTGGATAATTATAAGCGGCATCGGGATGTATTATAAAATAGCAAACAGATTTTCATTTTACATCGAGCCTTTGTATCATCATTACCTGAAATCCATTTATAAAAATTCCGGGCTGAAAAAGGTATCGTATATCGAATTAAAATCAGGCATTATCTTTAATTTTTAACCTCAAATACAACCATCGTAAAAAAACACATCCCTTTATGATAAAAACTAAAACTTTATAACCATAAAAAAAACAATTATCTTTTTATTTACATTTATGTTTTCAGGACTCGTCGCAATTAACGCCCAGGATTATATTTCCGTTAGCGGACATGTAACTGATGAATCAAACGGGGATGCCATACCCGGCCATGAAGTGAACATTAGTGCAGACAGCGCTTATAGCTCAACTGTTCTTACAAATGAGGCAGGCTTTTTTATTCAAAAATCCTTAGCTTTGAACTTCGAAAATTCCAGTCTCAAATGAATGCCGAACTTTTAAAACTATTACCCGACTCTTCGAGAAACACAGCGGATGTAGCTGCATCATTTATCCTTAAAAATCCGGCTTATCTGGATGATATTTTTGAACTGGCCTTTTCCGACAAACAAAAAATTGCAATGCGGGCTTCCAGGATAATTTATCTTGTTTTTGAGCAGGCGCCGGATTTGATCAAACCCAGGTTTTCTGAAATTCTACAAAGACTTAAAAAAATCACTGATACATCCGCAAAAAGAAACCTGATCCATTTATTCATTAACAACACTTCATTACTTAATGAAGATGATCTTGGGCTATTGCTTGATATCTGTTTTAAATATATAGAATCCCCGGATTCGGAAGTTGCTCATAAAATCTACAGCATTTATCTCATTTATGAGGTTTCCAATAGCATCCCGGAATTAAAGCCGGAGCTCATCGCCATCATCGAAAGAAATATAGATACAGAACAAACAGCCTATAAATCAACAGGTAAAAGAATGCTCAAAAAGCTTTATAAAGAAACTACGTTTTTTGAGCCTCTAAGCTAAAAAAAAGCCGCATTGCGAGATG
>CAZTAW010000161.1:0-7587 GCA_964611705.1 uncultured Bacteroidales bacterium | reverse complement strand
ATCAACAACTTGTTTGAGAACGCTCTGGATTTTGTGAGTATCAGTACGGATTATGATACAAACATGGTAAGAAAGTTCATTGAAAGAAAGGGTTATAACTGGACTTTTCTGAATTTTGATCATAACTACCAGCTTTTACGCGATTATCAGGTAATGACTTTCCCGGCTAATATATTAATCGGCAAAAAGGGAAAAATACTGAAACATCCTGCCAAATTGCCAGCCGAAAACCTGCAAATGATTATTAACCGTATTGCAAACAAAGACATCAATAAATAAACATAATTACTTCGATCAGCTACATTTGTTCCCATAATTAAAGTATTTTTGTCTTGCAATAATTAACATGGAATAATTGTTGATCTTAAGGAAGCAAATCAAAATAAAAGTAAAAAGCTATTATGCTTAAAGGTTTAAGAAAATTTCTTGGCACAAAATCAGATCGCGATATTAAGGTCATTACACCCATTGTTGATCAGATCAATGAAATATATGTGACTCTCAGTAAACTGAGCAATGACCAATTGAGAGCAAAAACAGGTGAATTCAAGGAAAAAATATATGAATACCTTGCAGATGAAGAAAGCCAGATCAGGGAAATAAAAGAAAAGATAAATATTGAAGAAGATATTGAGGCCCGGGAGAAACTTTGGGAAGAAGTAGACAAACTCGAGAAACAGAGCTATGAGAAATCCCAGGAAATACTTGATCAACTGCTACCCGATGCTTTTGCAGTGATGCGCGAAACGGCCCGCCGATTTAAGGAAAATGAGAAGATAGAAGTTACAGCCACTGATTTTGACAAGGAACTTGCCAGTAAATATGAACATATAAGTATCAAAGGCGACAAAGCCATCTATAATAATTCCTGGAAAGCCGGTGGTAATTACATCACCTGGGACATGATACATTACGATGTGCAGCTAATCGGAGGCATTGTCCTTCATCAGGGAAAAATCGCTGAGATGGCAACCGGTGAAGGTAAAACAGTTGTAGCAACACTGCCTGTTTATCTTAATGCATTGCCCGGTAAAGGTGTGCATATGGTAACCGTTAATGATTATCTCGCAAAACGTGACTCGGAATGGATGGGTGTTTTGTATGAATTTCACGGATTAAGAGTGGATTGTATTGATAGGCACGAACCCAACAGCGAATCGAGGCGGCAGGCATACATGGCTGATATTACGTTTGGTACCAACAATGAATTTGGTTTCGATTACCTGCGTGATAATATGACCGGGAATCCCAGGGAGCTTGTACAACGACCTCATAATTTCACAATTGTGGATGAGGTGGATTCGGTTTTGATTGACGATGCCAGAACGCCGCTTATTATTTCAGGACCAACCCCAAAAGGCGAAAAACAGGAATTCTATGAACTAAAACCGGCTATAGAAAAGCTTTATAATGTACAGCGACAACTGGTCACTAAAATTCTGGCTGATGCCAAAAATATACTGAGCAGGGATGACCTTGATGCGGATACCGAGAAGAAAGGAAGAGACTTGTTATTCAGAGCCTACCGGGGACTTCCGAAAAATAAAGCGCTTATCAAATTTTTGAGTGAACCGGGAATGAAAGCATTGGTTCAGAAAACCGAGAATTTCTATCTTCAGGAACAAAGCAAAAATATGCATATCATTGATGACGAATTGTTTTTTGTTATTGACGAGAAGAATAATACCATTGATCTTACCGAGAAAGGAATTGACCTGATCACAGAATCTTACCAGGAATCCGATTTTTATATTCTTCCTGATATTGGTTCGGAAATAGCCGAGCTTGAAAAGAAAAACCTTCCGGAAGAAGAAAAAACAAAGATCAAGAACGAGATACTTCAGAATTTCTCAATCAAATCAGAAAGGGTACATTCCGTTAACCAGCTTCTGAAAGCCTATACCCTTTTCGAAAATGATGTGGAATACGTTGTTATGGATAACAAAATCAAGATCGTTGATGAGCAAACAGGACGTATTCTGGAAGGAAGAAGATATTCGGACGGATTACATCAGGCCATTGAAGCAAAAGAAAACGTAAAGGTTGAAGCTGCCACACAAACCTATGCCACCATTACCCTGCAGAATTATTTCAGGATGTATAACAAGCTTGCAGGTATGACGGGTACAGCAGAAACCGAGGCAGGAGAATTATGGGATATATACAAGCTCGATGTTGTTGTGATTCCAACAAATAAGCCTATTGTCAGAGATGACCGGCAAGACCTGGTTTACAAAACAAAACGCGAAAAGTTCAACGCCGTTATTGATGAAATCGTTGAGCTGATTAAAGAAGGCAGACCCATACTGGTTGGTACAACTTCAGTTGAAACATCCGAATTACTAAGTAAGCTCCTGCAGCGCAAACGGATCAAACATAATGTATTGAATGCTAAATTACACCAGAAGGAAGCAGATATTGTTGCCGAGGCAGGTGAGCCGGGCAATGTTACAATTGCAACAAATATGGCCGGTCGTGGTACGGATATAAAGCTTGGCCCCGGTGTAAAAGAAGCAGGTGGTTTGGCGATTATTGGTACCGAAAGGCATGAATCCAGGAGGGTTGACAGGCAGTTGCGGGGACGTGCAGGCCGTCAGGGAGACCCGGGAAGTTCGCAATTCTTTGTATCCTTAGATGATGATCTGATGCGGATGTTCGGATCGGGGCGTATTGCCAGCATTATGGACAGGCTTGGTCTCAAAGAAGGAGAAGTGATACAGCATTCTATGATCACAAAATCCATAGAAAGGGCACAGAGAAAGGTAGAGGAAAACAATTTCGGAATAAGAAAAAGATTACTTGAGTATGATGATGTTATGAACAGCCAGCGTGAGGTGATCTATAAAAAAAGACATCACGCGCTATTTGGTGACAGGCTGGCGGTTGACATCTCAAATATGATGTTTGATGTTACTGAAAAAATCGTTCTGGATTTTCAGGAACTAAGAGACTTTGAGGGTTTCAGAATGGAGCTTTTTAAAACCCTGGCCGTTGACTCTCCCATTGAAGAACAGGATTTTATGCAAATGAATCCGAATGAGATCACACAAAAAATATTTGAAGCCGTTTATAATAACTACAGGGAAAAGTCAAAGCGTATTGCCCAAAAAACATATCCTGTAATCAGGGATGTGTATGAAAGAAAAACATCGTACGAAAATATTGCCATTCCCGTAACTGACGGAAACAAGACTTTTCAGGCAGTTGCCAACCTGAAAAAGGCATATGAGGACAAGGCTAAGGAAGTTAGCCTGGCTATTGACAAGGGAATTACACTGTCAATTATTGATGACTCCTGGAAAGACCACCTGAGGGAAATGGATGACCTGAAACAATCAGTTCAGAACGCGCAGTACGAACAAAAGGATCCGCTTTTGATCTATAAATTTGAGTCTTTTGAGTTGTTTAAAACTATGATTGAAAAAATCAATCATTCCATTGTTTCATTTCTTGTAAGGGCTGATATTCCGATGCAGGAAGCCGAAACAGTTCAGGAAGCCGAACAGCCACGCGGAGTGGATATGAGCCAGATGAAAGAACAAAGAACAGACCTGCTTTCACAAGCACACAGCAACACCCAGGGACCACGAAAAACACAACCTATCAGAAGAACAGAGAAAAAAATCGGTAGAAATGAAAGAATAAAAGTACGTTATAATGATGGCAGGGAAGTTGAAAAAAAATACAAAATGATTGAGCAGGATTTGAAACGTGGTGAATGCCAGATTGTTAATTAGTTGTTTATACTGTGTTGAACGTTTATACGTTTTTTATTAAATTAGATGCCTTGAAATCATGAAATTAAAATCTCTCATAGCATTTGGCCTCGCAGCCATTTTTATATTCCTGTTTGTTTCTTGTTTCGAGGATGAAAACAAAGAATACGAACCTCCGGTTTATTCTTTTGCCGAGGACATTATTTATCCGCCGGATGAATTTCGCATTCTTTATAACCTGAAAAACATTGGAAATTTTTCAGCAAGGGTGAAGTTTGATACCAATATGGTCTGGAAAATTTCAAAGGGTTCGTCGCCTAGTTCTCTTTTCTGGGTAGAACGGAAATATCCTGATTCCACCGCAACCATGATCATTGATGATAAAATCGTAGTTGGACTGGAAGGTGAAATTATTTATGAATTCATAGGTAATAACAACAACTACCCTCACGAAAGGGATATTTTACTTACTTTTGAAAAGCTGCCTTACGACTATGAGAGCTACCCGGTAAAGTTTTAACATAAATAATAAAAATTGCTATAAAGATGAAAATGAATAAATTACAAATCATTGCTTTTTTAACTATATCACTATTCACAACAAGAATCAGCGCTCAAATCGCTTACAGCCCCTATGTTGACTCACTTGTAAACGAAGCTACGGAACACAGGCTGGTTCTGCTGAACCGTCAACTGTCGGGAGATACTTCTGTTACGATTAGTGGAAATCCATATACCATAACATCCAGAAATGCTTTTGCCGAGGGCAATGAAATGGCCGCGATCTGGATATACGAACAGTTTGAGAAATATGGCTATTTACCCGAATATGATATATACAGTACTACAGGAACAAACGTAATAGCTGCAAAAACCGGTACCGATCATCCTGATCAATACTTTATTATTTGCGCCCATTATGATGATATGCCTTTCGGGAATGTTGCACCGGGTGCGGATGATAATGCTTCCGGTGTGTGCGCAGTGCTTGAAGCTGCAAGGATAATCAACGGGATAGATTTACCATATACCGTTAAGTTCATCGCTTTTGACGAAGAAGAAATGGGATTGGTTGGCAGCAGGGCATATGCTGATAGTGTAGCTGCAATAGATGATGATATTCCTGGTGTTATAAACCTGGATATGATCGCCTGGGACTCGGACAATGATGGTGAATATTCAATTTCAACAAATACAAACAGTATCCCGCTGAAAGACGACTATATTGCCGCGCAAACCATTTACGAGCCCGAGCTGCAATCCAACATAATCAGCACTTCCGCGAGTGATCATTCTCCCTTTTGGGCAAAAGGATACCAGGCAATACTTGCTATTGAAGACTGGAATGATTTCAATGACTACTACCACACAACAGAAGACTTGTTTGAAAAACTAAACATACCCTATTTTGTAAAATTATCACACGCTTCAATTGCTACGTTGCTTTCATTGGCACTTGACTATAAAATAGAAATCATACATGAGCCTTTGGCTTCAAGCAATAGCACTGATGACAGAACTGCAATTGCAGTAATTAAATCTTCTTATGAAATAGCGACGGATGAAAATGAACCCCGCTTGTATTACAAAGTAGATGGTAGCGATCTTAATTATGTTAATGCTTTTTATACCAATCAGGATACATTCAAATTTGCAATTCCGGGACAGAATCTGGGAGCATTCATAGAATATTACATTGCTGCCCAAGATGAAAATTCCGGAATGATTGCTTCTCTTCCACTTGGTGGCAGAGGAATTGATCCTCCGGGAGAAATATCTCCCGAAGAATTTTTCAGCTATTATGTTGCTGATGTAACAAGCTTTTCAGAATGTTCGGAGACATTACCAAAAATTATCTATGACCTTGAAAACACTTACGATACTATTCCTGTAAATGAAGAAGGATACCTGCTCGACATGAATGTAAGTATTGATATTCTTCATGCCCGCGTCAGTGATCTTGACATCTACCTGATTGGAAACTCAGGAGATGAAATCGCCCTTAGCACTTCCAATGGAGGAAACGGAGATCATTACGAAAATACTGTTTTTGATGACCAGGCCAATTTATCAATCACAGAAGGACAAGCCCCTTTCGACGGTTCATATAAACCTGAAGAGCCGTTGAGCACTTTCAATATGCGCGAAATTTCAGGAAACTGGATTCTTCGTGTTTACGACAATAGCAACGCAAGCCAGGGGAATTTCACGGATTGGTGTATTGATATGCAATTTACAAATGATTACACTTCCGTTTCTGAAAAAGAGGCGCATACAGCCCGGCTTTACCAGAACTACCCCAACCCTGTAAAAACCACAACCACAATCAAATATGAGTTAATGGAAAATGAACATGTCAGTATAGCTTTATTTGATTTGTACGGAAAGAAGGTAAAAACACTTATTGAAGGCATGAAGGCCTCAGGAAGCCATTTACTTACGTTTAGTGTTAAGGACTTAAATTCCGGTCAGTATTTTTACAGATTAACAACTGATAGTGATACATTTGTAAAAAAACTCATAATAATAAAATAGTCAGATGAAATATAAACGGATTCTTTTAAAACTCAGTGGAGAAGCATTAATGGGAAATAAAACCCACGGTATTGATCCCGAAAGGCTGAAATTATATGCCAATCAAATCGGTAACATTGTAAAAGAAGGTGTACAGGTAGCAATCGTAATCGGAGGGGGAAATATATTCAGGGGATTGCAGGGTACGGCGGAAGGAATGGACCGTGTACAAGGTGATTATATGGGAATGCTGGCAACGGTTATCAACAGTCTGGCTCTTCAGGCGGCGCTGAAAGAAATTGGTTTGAAGGCAAATCTTCTTTCTGGTATTGCCATTGATCCTGTTGCAGAAAAAATGAGTGGCCCCAAAGCCATCGAATACCTTGAAGAAGGCAAAGCGGTTATTATCAGCGGTGGTACAGGAAATCCTTATTTTACAACTGATACCGCATCCGCGCTACGGGCAGTTGAGATCAAAGCGGATGTTTTACTCAAAGGAACCCGCGTTGATGGAGTATATTCAGCCGACCCGGAAAAAGTTCCCGATGCCGTAAAGTACGATACCATTACATTTGATGAAGCCTATAATCAAAAGCTCAAAATAATGGACCTTACTGCTTTTACCCTTTGCAAAGAAAATAATCTTCCGATTCTGGTTTTTGATATGAATACGCAAGGCAATCTTGAAAAAGTAGTAAAGGGCGAGAAAGTTGGTACTTTGGTATCAAATTAAGAAAGGTGCATAGTTTAATATGTTTTTATTATTTTTGTGTGAACATTAAAACTTTTCAAACATGACTGAAGAAAGCCAAATGGTTTTGCAGGAAACCGAAGAAAGCATGCAAAAAGCCATATCCCATCTTGAACGGGAGTTTCAAAAGTTACGGGCCGGAAAGGCCAGTCCGCAAATGCTTGAAGGCGTGAAAGTGGATTATTATGGCACCATGACACCCGTTGAACAAACTGCCAATATCAACACACCCGACCCACGGCAGATCATTGTTCACCCCTGGGATAAAAGCATGGTACCGGTAATTGAGAAAGCAATACTGGCTGCCAATCTTGGTTTTAACCCGAAAAACGAAGGTGAAATATTAAGAATTATTGTTCCGCCCATTACGGAAGAAAGAAGGAGAGAACTGGTAAAAAAAGCAAAAAACGAAGCTGAAGACACCAAGATCAGCATAAGGAATTCACGTCGTACAGCGAACGACATGGCCAAAGACCTTGAAAAGGAAGGAACACCCGAAGACGAAGTTAAACGGTTGCAGGATAGAATCCAGGAACTGACTGATGATTTTGTTAAAAAAGTAGAGGAACTTTTTGAAAAGAAAGAAAAGGAAATTATGACGGTTTA
>CAZTAW010000160.1:3408-7609 GCA_964611705.1 uncultured Bacteroidales bacterium | reverse complement strand
AAAAACCTGTTCCGCAAAAGAACAGGATTCAAATTTAATCAAAAAACAAAAAACATGAACATGCTATATCAAAGCAGAAAACTTAATAGTATTCCTGCTGCAACAGCCGAGCCGATTACACCTGATACATTGGGCGCCATCGCATGCATTAACAAATGGTTTGACGAATCATTTTTCAATCCTTCATTTTGAACCACACGTGCACTGTCAGGCACTGCAGAAACCCCTGCAGCACCAACAAGCGGATTGAGCTTTTTTTCTTTACTTAAAAACAAATTCATCACTTTTGCAAAAATAATTCCACCGGCAGTGGCAATCATAAATGAGATTGCTCCAAGCCCGAATATCATAATAGACTGAGAAGTAAGGAAAACATCGGCTTGCGTTGATGCACCTACGGTAAGCCCGAGAACTATGGTTACAATATCTATCATAGATGTTCGTGCCGTATCGGCAAGTCTTTTTGTAACGCCACTTTCTTTTAACAAATTACCAAAGAACAACATTCCCAGAAGCGGCAAAGCCATGGGTGAAATAAAAGTAGTGAGTAGTAATCCAATGATTGGAAACATGATCTTTTCCAGTTTTGAAACCGTACGAGGTGGCCGCATTTTAATCTTTCGCTCACGACGTGATGTTAGCAATCGCATGATAGGTGGTTGTATAACCGGAACCAGAGCCATATAGGAGTATGCTGCAATAGCGATAGGACCGATAAGGTTCTGGGTTTGAAGCCCGTTAATAATCCCTCCATTGGCAAGTTTGGAAGAAATAAAAATAGCAGTGGGACCATCTGCACCCCCAATTATGCCAATTGAACCAGCCTCAGGTAAATTAAATCCAAGAAAAATTGCACTGATAAATGTTATGAAAATTCCAACCTGTGCAGCAGCTCCAAGCAACATCAAACGCGGACATGAAATAAGGGATGAAAAATCAGTCATTGCTCCTATTCCTAAAAAGATCAGGGGCGGATAAATTCCTTTCACAACACCCTGGTAGAGATAATTCAAAACACTGCCTTCCTGATAAATACCCAGTTGAAGGTTAAGTCCTTCTGCCTGAAAAAACGGGATGTTACCAAAAAGAATACCGGCTCCAATGGGGATCAGGAGTAAGGGTTCATAGTCGAACCTTATGGCCAGGAAGATAAAAAACAAACCTACAAAGATCATGATCAAATGCCCAATAGTGGCATTACGGAAGCCGGTATAGTTCAGAAATTTTGTAATACCGGAAATGCTTTTTTCTTCAAATTTATCGTAAGTAAAATCATTAACTGATTTTGCTTTGACTGTATCGGTAATACGTTCGTATTGAGCATGTTTACGGGCAGTTGTGTCAATTTTTTCTTCGGTTTTTGCAAAAGCAGTAGTCAAAAAAGCCAGAATTGCAATGATCCCTGCGACAGTTATCAGTTTTCTGAGATTTTTTTTCATAACGTAATTTCAATTAAATCATCTCCCTCTAATACATTATCACCCGTGTTTACATGTACCGATTTAATTTTACCATCTTTTTCAGCCAAAAGATTATTCTCCATTTTCATGGCTTCATAGATCAGAAGTTTTTCTCCTTTTTTTATCTCCTGGCCGGGTTTGGAAAATACCTGAAGAATAATGCCCGGAAGCGGTGCTTTCACTTTTAAGATATCCTTATCATGTTTTTTGATCTTATGGGCGTCTTTCGGGGTTTTAACTTCGGGTCTCACCAATACAGGTGTTTTGCTTTCCTTTACGGTTTTTTGAATCTCAATTTCATAGGGTGTTCCGTTTACTTCGATTCGGGCCATGTTGTTTTCAAATTTTAGAATTTCAACATCATAAACATGCCCGCGTATTTTAAACTTGAAATTTTTCATAATTTCAGTTGATTATACTTTAGTAATTCCTTAAACCATAAATTTTTGAACTCCATGGTGAATATCTTTTTGATACCCTGCGTATTGTGATAATATTACTTTCTTCATCATGCAGTTCATTATACATGTATAATGCAAGACTGATTGCTGCCGCAATATCACCAGGAACATGCAGTTCCTTTTCCATGGCATCATTTTCCTTGCCTTCTTTACGAAGTTTTTTCCTGATAAAGAAATTGATGATCTTTGAGAAATTATTAAACACAAAGAACAAAACCAGCAGGGCTGAAAAAACAATAACATATCCTACAATGGCGATTACAATGCCATCATTAAAGTTTTCTATAAATCCTAATTGATTGTAAAACATCATTTTAATAAGTGTTATAATGGAATATTCGAATGTTTTTTTGGAGGATTGGTATCCTTTTTTGTAGACAGTGTGCGAAGTGCTCTGATAATCCGGAAACGTGTATTTCTGGGTTCAATAATGTCATCAATATAACCATAACGGGCAGCTTCGTAGGGATTAGCAAATTTCTTTCTGTATTCATCTTCCTTGTCCTGAATAAATTTTTGCTTTTCCTTGTCATCATTGATTTTAGCGATTTCTTTACCAGAAAGGATCTCAATAGCACCGGCAGGACCCATCACGGCTATCTCTGCAGTTGGCCATGCATAATTGATATCTCCGCGTAATTGTTTGGAGCTCATTACATCATGTGCACCGCCGTATGATTTGCGCAATGTTATGGTTATTTTAGGAACTGTGGCTTCTCCGTAAGCAAACATTAATTTTGCTCCGTGAATGATAATTCCACCGTATTCCTGTGAGCTTCCAGGTAAAAATCCCGGAACATCAACTAATGTGACAAGGGGAATATTAAAAGCATCGCAAAAACGCACGAAACGAGCGGCTTTTCTGGATGAGTTAATGTCGAGAACACCTGCAAGATAATTGGGTTGATTGGCAATGATACCAACAGGCATCCCATCAAACTTGGCAAATCCAGTAACAATATTGGGTGCGAAGTTTCTCTGGGTTTCAAGAAATTCCCCGTAATCGACAATAGCATGTATAATGTCTTTTACATTGTATGGTTTGTTAGGATTTTCCGGAATGATCTCATTGAGGTAATCTTCAAGCCTGTCAATAGGATCATAGCAATCGGTAATTACAGGTTCTTCAAGATTATTCTGGGGAAGATAAGAGAATAATTTACGTATCAGCAAAAGTCCTTCTTCTTCATCAGAGGCAATAAAATGTGATACTCCTGATTTTTTACCATGTATCAGAGCACCACCAAGTTCTTCTGTTGATATATCTTCACCTGTAACTGTTTTGGTAACTTTGGGACCGGTAACAAACATATAGCTTGTTTTTTCGGTCATCACAATAAAATCAGTCAGGGCAGGTGAATAAACAGCCCCACCGGCACATGGTCCAAAAATTGCTGAAATCTGAGGAATTACCCCGGATGCCATGATATTACGTTGAAAAATCTCGGCATATCCTGCAAGACTCCTCACTCCTTCCTGTATTCTGGCTCCTCCGCTATCATTAATGCCAATCAGTGGTGCACCTACTTTCATGGCCTGATCCATGATCTTGCAAATCTTTAGTGCGTGAGTTTCGGATAAAGAACCTCCGAAAACAGTGAAGTCCTGGGCAAAAGCATAAACTACTCTTCCGTCAATCGTGCCATGACCTGTTAGTACACCATCCGAAAGGTATTGCTGTTTTTCAAGTCCGAAGTCCATTGTCCGGTGGGTTACAAACATGTCGTATTCTTCAAAGCTGCCTTCATCAAGCAAGATATTTAATCTTTCACGAGCTGTAAGTTTACCTTTTCGATGCTGGGATTCAATTCGTTTAATCCCCCCTCCTATCTTTGCTTCATCTCTTTTATTAAGAAGTTGCTGTATTTTGTCTACAAAAGCCATGATCCATATGTTTTACTTTTCTCGCTTATTTTCACATAATTCGGTTAAAACACCATGTGTTGATCTGGGATGCAGAAATGCAATATTAAGTCCTTCTGCCCCTTTTCTGGGTTGTTTGTCAATCAGCCTGATTCCTTTTCCGGCAGTTTGTTCAAGTGCTTTTTCAATGTTTTTAACAGCAAACGCGATATGATGAATGCCTTCGCCCTTTTTTTCAATATATTTACTAATTGGACCTGATTTATCCGTTGACTCCAGCAGCTCAATTTTTGTATCCCCGATCTTGAAAAATGCAGTTCTTACTTTTTGATCTTTTACTTCTTCAATAGCGTAACATTTTAAACCAAGAACATTTTCGTAATAAGAAATGCTGTCTTGCAAATTATTTACGGCAAT
>CAZTAW010000160.1:0-3398 GCA_964611705.1 uncultured Bacteroidales bacterium | reverse complement strand
ATTCCAATGTGTTCAATATGAGTGGGTTCCATTCTCCAATTTTTATTGTTAATTTTTTCACAAAAGTAATTCATTTTTTCGAAATCATACACAAGTCTTTGTTAATAAATAAATAAATAAAAGACAAATCTCTGTTTATTCTGATATATATTAGTCAATTGATTTTATACGAACTATTTATGTTAAAACAGCAGGTTAATAGAATGAAAAGAATTACATTAATATTATTCTTTTTTATCATGGCAAATTTAGTCTTTACTCAGCCATTTGTATTTATTGATGCTAATTTTATTGAAGTTATGCAGGGAGCTGGCGCATGGGTTGATTACAATAAAGATGGTTATCCGGATGCTTTTATCACAGGTAACCGTTACAGTGCTAATAAGGAATTTTTGTTTACAGAACTAAATCGTAATAAAAAGAACGGAAAATTTGCTTTCGTAAATACTGGTATGCCTGATGTGTACCTGAGTGCACTCGATTGGGCTGACTATGACAAAGACGGGGATGAAGACCTGGTTTTATGTGGTGAGATGACCAATGGACGTTTTATAACGGCAATTTACCGAAACAACAGAACATCATTTACACGTATGAATCCTGTTTTACTACCCGTAAGGGATGGATCAGTGCAATGGGGGGATTTTGATAACGATGGTGATCAGGATATTTTATTAACGGGCGAAACTTATAAAGGTACATTTGTTTCGAAAGTATATCTGCAAAATGCGAACGGAAGTTTCAAGGATGCAGGATTTAGTATGATTCCTGTTTGCAACGGGGATGCGAAATGGGCGGATTATGATAAAGATGGAGATTTGGATATACTTTTAACAGGAGAAACATACAAAGATAAACTGGTTGGAAAAATATACAGAAACGATGGAAAAGGAAAATTAACAGAAACAAATATTAGTGTTACACCGGTTAAACTAAGTTCAGCTAAATGGGGTGATTTTAACAATGATGGATGGATAGATTTTATCATAAGTGGAGAAACCTTTGCCGGTAGGATCGTCACAAAAATCTACCGCAACAATGGAAAAGGGAATTTCAACGAAATACAGACATTTTTGCTGGGCACCAAGGCAGGAAATATTGACCTGGGAGATTATGATCATGATGGAGACCTTGACATTGTTGTTACAGGTGAATCATATCAAAGAGCAGTTACCGTAATTTATCAAAACCAGGGAAATTTTAAATTTGAAGATATTCGTGCAGGCTTGCCTGGTGTGAGTATGGGTGGTGCTTACTGGGGTGATTACGATAAAGATGGTGATCTTGATATTCTTTTACTGGGATTGGATAATTGTTATGATTTTAATGGAAAGCTCTTTAGAAATGACGGAGTGTATGAGAAAAAAGAAGAAGAAGAAACCGAAAGCTCAATATTTACCACGCGGAAGATGCATATTGAAAGGGGCGAATTCTATTACTTTGTTTTTGCATCTTGTTTTTGCGATCCATTTAATGAAGGAAAAAAAGATTTCCACGCCTTTGTAAGCAATATACATCTTTCCGGAAGGAAATATGAATTGATGGAACGGTTTAATAATATTATTATGAACAACCTGATTACATGGCCTTCAGTGGATGCAGGTCACAGGGTTTCGGTAGGATTTAAAAAATTAAAAGAAGCGGAAATAGGCCGGCAAAACGTCATCAACGACTATAAAGATGAAGGTTTTATAATGCATTGGGTAAACTGGTAAAGAATTTACCGGGGTTTTTTAATTTTCCCTGAATAAATTAAATGACTCAAAACAAGTCTGAGCTGGCCAAAACTAACAAGGTCGCCTAATTGATCTTTGGTATCACGCAATAAAATACTGTCACTTTTCAAAAATTGATCAGAAATAATTTTAATCAGCTTCTCAGAAACCAAATCAGAGATTTTTATTTCACCCTTTTCTACGAAATAAGCAAGATGACCCTCAATAGTTGATTCACGTAATTGCCTTTCTTCAGCGATTTCATTAATTTTTTTACCTGATTTCCAGAACTCATAACTAAGTAATTTTGTATCAAGTTTAAGTTTTTTAGAATTTTCAACAGGATCTTCAGGAGGTAATATTTCCATTTTGTTTATATGGCGATAATCATTCAAAATCTCTAGCAGCTCATCTCCAAAATATTCCATTTTTTTCTTTCCGAATCCTTTAATGTCTTTTAATGATTTTTTATTCGAAGGTATTTTATTGCATAATTCCCTGATTGTTTTCAGGGGTAATACCATGTAAACTTCCCAGTTCATTTCTTTTGCCTTAGTATCGCGCCATTCCTTCAGCAAATTATAAAGTTCAGCATTTGAAACACTTGTGGTATCCGGAATAAATTTTTTTCTTTTCCGCTTCTTAGGAAGTTCCTCAATGGAAGCTTTTGATTTTATCTGTAAATAATCTTTTAAAACAAAACCTTTTTCACATGCATTTAAACAGGTTTGTTTGTATACACCTTCCTGAAGAAGCTTGTCCAATGCTTCTGAAATATTTCTTTTAATTTCTTTATTATCTGTTTCAATCTCAGTGCTCTGGATGATGTTTATGACGTGTTCATCAAGCTTTTTGCAAAAATAAACAACGGCTTTGCGTATACGTTCCTGGAGCCTGGGATTTCTTTCTGCATTATTGTTTTGCCGGAGCAAATGCTTAATCTGAAGTTTAAATTTATCCGCTGTGTTAACAACTTGGGTTTTAAAACTATTACTTTGCCTTATGTACTTATCAATCAAACTTACGGGCAGATTATAAGCATTTTTGGTTAGTAAATTATTGATATAGTAAAATTGATCTTGAATGGTGTTAAAATCGAAAAGGTCCTCAAGTAATTGTTGCTGGTAGATTAATTTGGCTTGCTGAAGAATAATATTATCGGGTTGGTTTTTTTCAACTTCCTGAGTAAATTGATTTATGCTGGCATTGCTTTTGATGTTCAAGGAATTGATTTTTGAGCTTAGCACTAATCCTTCTATTGATTTGCAGCGACTTAATGCTACGTAAACCTGCCCATGTGCAAAAGCAGCCTGCACATCAATGATAGCCCTGTCGAATGTGAGACCCTGACTTTTATGAATAGTGATAGCCCAGGCCAGCTTCAACGGAATTTGAGTAAAACTTCCTTCAATTTCTTCTGTGATCTCCCTGGTTTCACGATTGAGACCATATTTAACATTTTGCCATACCAAAGGTTCTACATCAATGGTATAATCATCATCAGGGCATTTTACCATTACATGACCATATTCAAATCCGGTAACCTTGCCAATTTTACCATTAAAATAGAGTTTATCAGGTGAGGGATCGTTTTTTACAAACATTACCTGCGCCCCCGTTTTCAATTGCAATTTATATTCGGTTGGAAAGTTATATTCCGGAAAAATCCCATGTACATCAGCT
>CAZTAW010000159.1:0-7678 GCA_964611705.1 uncultured Bacteroidales bacterium | reverse complement strand
AGCCCATTTTGCATAGGCTTTTGCATCTTCATATGAAACATAAACTACCGGATAGTTATCCCATCCTTCCGGAATTTTACCATTTATCCAATGTTTTAGAAAGTTTGTCGTATCGGTAGGTTTATAGTTTGTTTTATTGAGGAATTTTTTGAATTCTTTATTGGTTACCGGATGTTTATCTATAAAAAATGAATGAACATAAATGGTGTCTCTATCCATGTATTTAGGGTATGGGATAAAATTATCACCTTGCTGAATGTTCATTTTAAAATTACCAGCGGGAATTTCTATCATTCCTTTGGGAGTTTTTTTTACTTTTTCTGTTGTATTTACTTGCGAGATCAGTCGGGCTTTACCCGGTTTAAGATATATAACCCTTTCATCAAGGAGTTTTTCTTTATTGAATAACTGTACTACAATTTTACCTTCATGACCTTCAAAAATATCAGTTAGGTTTATTGTTCGCCTTGATGGTTTAAATGAAACATATTTGTTGTCGTATGCCGGATTCCCTGCCCAGATACGAATTTCCGTACCGCTTTTTGCATAAATTTCCAGGCTGTCGTTACAAAACAGGTTTACATGTAAAATGTTTGGTAATTCTGCAATAACATCTACAGTTCCTTCATTATTGGTACCTATCCATTTTTTATGAAAAGCATTAGTATTTACAGGTAAAAATATTTCCCCATTGATAGTGTCAGCAATGATTTCTTCATGATGCCAGAGATCAACAAAATGAGAATTGTTTTTCGGATGATTGCATTTGAAAAGCGGGCCTGAAAATCCTTCCGGGATGATACTAAAAACAGTATAAAGGGTTTTGTGTTTGTTTTTCCATTTGTTTACCCAAATACTGTCTCGAAGCGTAGGTATGAGCGGTGTATAATCCTGTGAATTGAAAGCAGTGGTGTTTTCTCTGAGTGTTTTTGCAATCCTACCCAGAAATTTATAATCCTCTTCAATCCAATACGGTCGTCCGGGAGGGAAAAGATTGATCTCCGTGCCGTATCCGTTAAAAAGCGAAAGCGAATATTCCCGCCTGATCCTTTCAAATTTAATTTCTGCCACCCTGAAAATAGCAAAATCGGGCCGGATGAATTTGTTTAGATTTAGCATTGGCGGGTAATACAATGCATTATGTACTCTTCCTGAGATGATGGTTTCCATGTCTTTGGGAACAGCCATTCCTTCACTGTACATAATTACCCCTTTTCTGACGCTGTCTGCCGACCTCTGCAATTGATAAGAAGAGCTACCTTTGGTATCCAATACAACGCCGTCGGCGCCAACTGCCTCAATAAGCCTTGCCATTCCTTCGCAGTGGTTTTCCTTCCGGGTATCGGTATCCCAGGGGTTATAACTAATGAAAAACCTGGCTCCCAGCCTCCTGCATTTTTTGGCGAGCTGATTTATATTGTTCAGCCCACCGGGCAAATCTTCATAAAGGTCCCACTGGTTTCTTTGATCAAGGCCCAGTGTTGGCCAGGAAGGCCATATAGCGATGAAATCGTCACCACCATACCATTTTTTACCACGCCTGATGAAATCCTCAAGTGTGTATTTTTTTTCTTCAGTATCATAAAACATTTCATCCCAGGCCATAATCAGGTGCGATACATAAGCATTTCGTATCCATTTAAGATCATTGCGGTGGTATAGACTGTCATTAAAACTACCGGGTTCCACATCATATAACATCCTTTCTCTGAATATTTTCTTCAGCCCGTTTTGCCAGGGTCCATGATAGGTCTCCGCCCTGAAATCATAGTTTACACTTTCGCCCGGTGGTAAGTAATTATCAAATCTTCTTATGGTTGCTTTATCTGAATGTGTGGTTCTTCTGGTTAGTGCACAAATATTTGTATTATCAAGTTTAACTTCGCTGAAGCCCAACTCCCATGCATTATCAGGAACGATTACATTTACGGGTATATAACCCGGTCTGAATAGGTGCGTTCTGGAAAGATAATGATTACCTTTTCCTGTAATATATACTCTGTTCTCAGAAACTCCGAAAGGTACTATATTGTTTATCTTTAAAGCATCAACTGATATATTTGTAATGGTGATCTCAGCTTTCCATCCTTCTTTGAAATCATTATAAATATGTACTTTTAAACTTATATTTCCTCCCTTATAATGATAAGTGCTGTCGTTTATCCGTGTTGTTTTTCCAATGTTAAATTCATTTTCTTTGTTATTAATATGAAAGGATAGGAAGGGGGTGTTGGTTACTTTATATTTTTCCCCATCAATTAAAAAAGAATTAACGAAGAAGCCTTCTTGCTGGCTAATGATAACACTTTCGAGTTTTTGTGCTGAAATATCAGCAAAGACAAAAATATTCAGAATTGTGATAATCGAACAATAAAACTTATTCATAATCATGTTTTGTTTTTAAAATGACCGGATCAAATTAAACATGCTCCGTCTTCCAGGCTAAATTTATAAAAAGCCGGTAAAACACCGAACTTATTAAAATATTCTTTTGAAAGATCATTTTTTACTTGTTCAATATAATTAGCCTGTATAATGTTAATGGTACATCCACCGAAACCTCCTCCCATCATTCTGGCTCCCAAAATATAGCTTTTTGATTTTGCTGTTTCGATTAAAAAATCTATTTCCTGACAACTCACTTTATATTGTTCTGATAAACCTTTTTGTCCATTGTACAATATTTTACCAACCATTTCGAGATTGTCTTTCTTCAGATATTCGCAACAAAGATGAACTCTTTCGTTTTCATCAAGCACGTATTTGCATTTTTGGTAAACGACCGGTGGCATCTCCGATTTATGATCTTCAAGCAAATTTTCAGAAACATCTCTAAGGCTGCTGATATCCGGTTTATATTTTTTCAGGATTTGCACACCCTGTAAGCATTGTAATCTTCTGGTGCTGTATTGGTTGTTTGCGTTTGAATGTTTGATATTACTATTGATTAACAAAAGATTATATTTCTTCATTTTTAATTGGTAATATGAATATTCCAGCGTTTTACAGTCAAGCTTAAACACATGACCCTTTTTTCCCATCACGCTTGCGAACTGATCCATGATTCCACACTTTATTCCAACATGTTTATGTTCCGACATTTGTGAAACATTAACAATATCCCGTTTTGTTAAACTCAAACCGAATACTTGATTGAGTGCAGTTGCAAAACCTGTTTCCAATGCTGCTGAAGAAGATAATCCTGCTCCAATGGGCAGGTTACCTCCAAAAACGCAATCGAAGCCCTTTAAATTGAAAGATTTTATTTTTTGGGTTTCCGCGATTACCCCAATCAGATATTGTGCCCATTGCCATGATATTTTTTTTTGTAAATTGATATTGATTGAAAACTTTTCTTGCAGATCAAGTGAATATAAATTTATTTCTTCAGAGTTGTTCAACCTGATAGCAAAATAAATATACTTATTTATTGCACCAGGCAGTACAAAACCGAAATTATAATCAGTGTGTTCACCAATAAAATTTATCCTTCCCGGAGCCTTTGACAATATTGTTGGTACTTTTCCAAAAACGTGCTTAAATGATTCTATGATTGTATTTCTGTTCATTTTCTATTTACCAAAACAATGCATATAAAACTGTTAAAATTACCAGAATTCCGATTGAAGCTATATTAAAACTATTACTTGTATGGAAAAGACCTTTTGTGATTTTAATAGCTTTGGGGTCTTCATATTTTCTCTCATACATCGAAATAATAAATATCAATGCACACAAAATAAGAAACACCAGTCCCATACGATTTAAAAATCCCATATCAGGCGTAATGAATTTGAAAAGAAAAGAAAGGGGAATTGTGGCAATAACTGCCCATAACCCCGCATTTGCCGTGGCTTTTTTCCAAAATAATCCTGCTAGAAAAATGGCAACTACCCCCGGACTTACAAATCCGGTGAATTCCTGAATGAACTGAAACACCTGTTCCAGATTGCTAAGTTGAGGAGCTATAAAAAAGGCAATGATTAATGCTATTCCACTTACTATTCTACCGGTTTTTACCAGATTTCGCTCGCTGGCATTCTTTTTAAAATAGGATTTATAAATATCCATGGTGAAGATGGTAGATGTACTGTTTATCATTGAACTTAAAGATGAAACAACGGCTGCAATAAGAGCGGCAAATGCAATACCCTTAAATCCACTCATTACGTAGTTATCGAGCAACCACGGATAGGCCTCATCCGGTTTGTTTATATCAGCTCCAAGCGCAAATGCGCAAATGCCCGGAATAACAACTATTAATGGAATCAAAAGCTTTAGATATCCTGCAAATGCAAGGCCTTTCTGGGCTTCATTGATACTTTTGGCTGCCAGGCCTCTTTGTATTATATACTGATTGAAACCCCAATAGCTTAAATTGGCGATCCACATGCCACCTATAATAACAGAAATGCCCGGAAGTTCTTGATAATTTGGGTGCAAAGGTGAAAGTATCATATCAAATTTTTCGGGTGCCCTTTGTAGCAGATTTTCGAACCCCTTGATAAATCCATGATCTCCTCCTAAAGCATCCAGGGCAAGATAAGTTGTTATCAAGCCTCCTCCTATCAGAAATACAACATGGATCACATCTGTCCATGCTACTGCTTTAAGGCCTCCATATATACTATAGAGTGCAGAAAACATAGCCAGTCCGGCAATTGCATAAATAAGATCAATACCAGTAATTGTCTTAATGGCTAAAGCCCCAAGATATAACACGGATGAGAGGTTGATAAAAACATATACCAGTATCCAGAAAACGGCCAGAGCGGTTCTAACCCTGCTGTTGTAGCGAGCTTCAAGGAATTGAGGCATTGTGTAAATACCTTTTTTGAGAAATATGGGCATAATAAATTTCGCAACAATGATCAGTGTCAGGGCGGCCATCCATTCATAAGATGCAATTCCCAAACCGATTACAAATCCTGATCCAGACATACCAATAAATTGCTCGGCTGAAATATTCGCGGCGATGAGCGATGTGCCGATCGCCCACCAGGGTAGTGATTTTCCCGCAAGAAAATAATCGGCCGAATCTTTATGGGTGCCCTTTTTTGTTCTGGAAACCCATAATCCGATAAATACAACAATTACGAAATATGTTATGAAGGCAACAATATCAAATGTGTTAAAACTCATATTGTTCAATTGTTTTATTCTTCTTTAGTCAAGAATTTGTAAATTGTTGTTTGCTTATAAATTTCTCCGGGCATGAATTCAGTAGGTGGAAAATCAAGATGGTTGGGCGAATCCGGGAAATGTTGTGCTTCCAGGCAAAAGGCTGTCCTGTAATTGTAAACATTTTTGTTATGACCCGTGTCACTCCCATCAAGAAAATTTCCGGAATAAAACTGCAACCCGGGCTGGTTAGTATAAACCTTCATTACCCTGCCAGTGGATGGTTCATATATTTCTGCTGCCATGATTAATGAATCTCCATTCTTATATAAAACATAATTATGATCGTAGCCATTTCCATATTTCAGTTGTTTGTATTTGTGATTAATATGATCTCCAATAGCATGCATTTTTCTGAAATCCATGGGTGTGTTTTTTACCGGACGGAATTCTCCGGTTGGTATTAAGCCTTTATCTACGGGAAGGAAATTATCTGCATTGATCTTTAATTGGTGTGAGGTGATCTTGCTTTTACCACCATCTTTCAGGTTGAAAAATGAATGATGGGTCAGGTTGATGATTGTTTTTTTGTTACTTGTTGCCAGGTAGTCAATGATCAATTCGTTGTTCTCAGTCCAGGAATATACTACTTTTACGTTAAGTTTTCCGGGGTATCCTTCTTCCATATCATGACTGGTGTAGCGAAGTTCAACAGACTCACACCCATCAGCTTTAGTTTTTTTGCCTTTCCATATAACATTATGAAAACCACCCGGACCGCCATGTAAATGATTATCTCCATTGTTTTTATTTAGAACATATTTTTTACCATCAAGCTCAAATTCACCATCGGCAATCCGGTTGGCATACCTTCCGATTATGGCCCCGAAATATGGATTTCCATGAATGTATTCTTCAGCTTCATCATATCCTAAAACAATATTGCCTTTTTTTCCTTCCTTGTCATTAATATGAATTGACATTACAGAAGCACCGAAATTCGTGATCTCAACTTCATTTCCATGGCTATTTGCAAGGGTGTATGTTTCAATTTTTGAGATACTTTCCATATTTGTTTTCGCATCGTTAGATTTCTTTTTCTTTGAATTAGCACAGGAAAATATAACTGCAGAAAGCAGGGTAAATATCAAATAACTGATAAGCTTGTTGTTAATCATTGTTTTTGTTTTTACTGGATATTCCATTCCAGAATGCCTCCTGAATAATTATCCTTTAGCTGCACAATAAGTTTTACTGCATTGGTTAAAACCGGAATGAATGCAACGGTATTGAATTCATCTTTTTTAACAGGATAGTCGGTGTATGTATCTGTTTCTTCCCAGTTTCCGGTTTCCGGGTTCTTGTACAGCATCTTCCATGAAGCCGGGATTCTGCAGCCTCCGTTGGGGCCATCATCAAACCAGAAGACCGATGTACGGCTGATAACTTCAGGTTCTTCAAAATCATACATAACCCATTCACGGGTTCCCTTATGGTCCCAAAATGTAAATCGTGGTATTGAATGGTCGTTGGAATTTTCAGGTAAAACCTGATCGTTAATTGCTTTGATATTATCATGAAGATATGAAGCAGAAACTGAGCTCTTTGAAGCTACAGTTGGCGGGGGTTTAGGATTGGCAGATTCCATTTCGAACGGGAACCAAATCAACATTTCACCCGGGCCGCGATGTGCCCAGGCATAATAAGGTATGAGTGTAACTTCCTTAGGTGTTTTTTTAACATCTCCCAACATATCCGTATTTAATGCATAGGCATTTGTCGTCAAGGTAGTAATGCCATCAATCAGATTTTTTTTGTGATCAGATTTAAAATCCTCATTCATATCAAAAAGCAGGTTTCTTACTTTTCCTTGATTATCAGTCCCTTCGGCGGCATAAACAAGCGGGCCTTTTTGAACACAAAGTTTGCCATTATTGCTTTTAACACTATCATGCGAAATGATTTTTCTGACAGGCATTGGTAAATATAGTTCAATCTGATCTCCTTCATGCCAGTATTTGTTAAGCCGTGCATAACCATTCTTTATTTTATAATCAATTATTTTACCATTTATTTTTATCTCAGGAGATTCTCCCGATTTGTTGATAAACCGATACAGATCACCGGGTAATACTTCATTTCTTGCCCATCCGGGTATTCTTACATTGATGGAGAACTCTTCTTGTTGAGGAATTTCCGATAGGGTGATTTTCATATTTCCTCCCCAGGGGTAATCCGTGGTTTGAGTTAAGAGGATTTTACCAAAAGGCATTGTAATTTCCGTTTTGCTACCGATAAAGAGATTAACAAAAACATCATTCTTACTTTTAGCATAAACATACCCGGGCAGGGAAGGTAAAAACCTGACAACATTGGTAGGGCAGCATGCACAATTAAACCAGGGGCTTCTTTTATGGCTTCCATCTGATTCCAGGGGGTTGGGGTAAAAAAACTTATCTCCGTGTACCGATATGCCTGCCAAAAAATTGTTGTATAAAGTACGTTCAAGTACATCAATGTATTTATATGTTTTGTATGAATTAATGTAATGCTCAAG
>CAZTAW010000158.1:0-7746 GCA_964611705.1 uncultured Bacteroidales bacterium | reverse complement strand
GAACCTTGAAATGAAGATCAACGATGTGGAATATCAGGGTGATGATACCAAAGCCGTTTTTTATTACACTGCTGATGAACGGGTTGATTTCAGGGAGCTGATCAAGATACTTGCAGATAAATTCAAGGTCAGGATTGAGATGCGACAGATCGGAGCACGGCAGGAAGCCAGCCGGCTGGGTGGTATAGGATCATGTGGCCGGGAGCTTTGCTGTTCCACCTGGATGTGTGATTTCAAATCGGTTACCACCAACGCTGCACGCATACAACAATTGTCACTGAATCCTCAAAAGCTTGCAGGTCAGTGTGGTAAACTTAAATGCTGCCTCAATTATGAATACTCCTGTTATATTGATGCACTAAAGCGCTTCCCCGACCATCGTATCAACCTTAAAACCAAAAAGGGAGAAGCATCATATCAAAAATCTGATGTTTTTAAAAATTTGATGTGGTATTCCTATCTTGACGATGAAGCCAATCAAATGGCCATTCAGATTGAAAAGATCAAGGAAATTATCAAGCTGAACGAAAAAGGTCAGTTTCCTGAAAAACTTGAAGACTATGCGCTAACAAAAGAACAAAGGACCAACTTTGAAAATGCCATTGATACGGAAGACCTGGAAAGATTCGATTAATTCTTTTTTTGTACAATATTTTGATTAAAAATACTTTTATAGTTTAAGTTTGGCCGGGAAATGATGAAATTAAATAATTTTACCTGGATTGTTGTTTTGTCAATGATTTTGGCATACGGATGCAATCACTCAAGTGTTTTTCAGGATTCCTACCCAGTAAGCGGCAAATGGAGCCGATATGATACCGCTGTTTTCAATGTTGAAATAAAGGATACAACACAACCGTATAATTTTTTTCTGAATATCAGAAATTCAAACGAATACGAATTCAGAAACATTTTTTTCTTTTTGCATACGACTTTTCCTTCGGGGCAAACTACACAAGATACGATCGAATGTATTTTAGCGGACAAAAGCGGAAAATGGATTGGCAAAGGAACCGGAAGCATTAAAGAAAACGACATCCTTTTAAAGGAACGTTTGGTTTTTCCACAGTCAGGAATATATTGTTTTGCTATTGAGCAAGCTATGCGTGAAAAAGATCTCATGGAAGGTGAATATCTGATCGGAATTGAAGATATAGGTATCAGAATTGAGAAATATCAGGAGTAGACAATTGATTATCATTCAATGAATAAAAAAAAGAATACAAAACAAAAATCGAAAAAACCAAGGATTTCTAATCTTGCCAAATTCTGGATTATCTACGGATTGGGTATTTATTTTGTGATCATGGTTTTTGTTGGTATTGGCAGCGAATGGTTCGGGCCCATGCCATCATTTGTTGAGCTTGAAAATCCTGATGTAAATCTCGCCTCGGAAATCATTAGCTCTGATGGTGAATTACTGGGAACTTATTATATTGAAAATCGTTCTAATATACATTATCGCGAACTTCCACCTCATCTTGTAAACGCATTGGTAGCTACTGAAGATGTTAGGTTTCGCGAACATTCGGGTATTGACCTGAAAGCCCTTTTCAGGGTGGCGTACGGGGTGCTTACCGGTACCTACGAGCACCGGGGAGGCGGAAGCACCATTACACAGCAATTGGCCAAAAATCTTTTTCCACGAAAAAGCAATCCCGGGATACTTGACCTGAGTATTGCCAAACTCAAAGAATGGGTGACCGCATCCAAGCTTGAACGAAATTATTCGAAGAATGAGATCATTGCCATGTATTTTAACAAAGTTTCCTTCGGAAGCCAGGCATTTGGTATCAAGGCTGCGGCCAATACCTTCTTTAACAAAACCCCTGATTCACTCAATCTTCAGGAAGCAGCGCTGATGGTGGGTGTTGTGAATGCGCCTACTTTCTACAGCCCGGTGAGAAACCCTGAAAGAGCATTCAAAAAACGAAACGTGGTGCTTTCTCAAATGTTGAAATACGGATACATTACACAGCATATTTATGATTCGGTAAGCAAAATTCCTATTGATATGTCGAACCACGGCATTAAAGATCACAGGTCGGGCATGGCAACCTATTTCAGGGAATTTTTAAGAGGAAAAATGAAAGAATGGTGTAAAACCCATTTCAAAGCCGATGGAACACCTTATGATCTCTATCGTGACGGACTTAAGATTTATACCACAATAGATTCTCGTATGCAGCAGTATGCAGAAGAAGCGATAAAGGAACATCTGGGTCAGTATCTGCAACCCGCATTTTATGAACACTGGGAAGGTTATACCCATGCACCTTTTGTTTTCAAGTCTGATTCCATAGAAAAAGAAGTGGAAAAGATCATGGACATGTCTATGAAACGTTCCGTGAGATACAGACGAATGAAGGCTGCAGGAATTGCGGCCGATTCCATTAAAAAATCTTTCAACACCCCCGTAAAAATGACCGTGTTTTCCTGGCAGGGCGATAAAGACACAGTTATGACCCCTATGGACTCCATCCGGTATTATAAATTTATTCTACAGGCCGGTTTGATGTCAATGGAAACAAATACGGGATATGTCCGCGCTTATGTTGGTGGGAATGATTACCATTACTGGCAATACGATCATGTAATCATGGCCAAAAGACAAGTCGGCTCAACATTTAAACCGTTTTTATACACACTGGCCATGCAGGAGGGAGAATTAACTCCCTGCAGTAAATTTCCCAATACCCAGCCCATCATAGAATTACCTGACGGAAAATCCTGGGAACCTAATAATTCATCCACCAGGAAAAAGGGAGAGGAGGTCACTTTAAAATATGCCCTGGCCACTTCCAACAATTGGATATCCGGTCATTTAATTAAAAGATATTCTCCCCAGGCTGTGATCAAAATCGTTAGAAAGATGGGTGTAAAAAGCTTTATCCCAAATGTTTATTCAATTGCACTGGGATCTGCCGATCTGGAACTGTATGAAATGGTTGGCGCCATGAATACTTTTGCAAATAAAGGTGTGTATGTTGAACCCATTTTTATCACGCGTATTGAAGACAAGCATGGAAACATCATTGAGCGGTTTAATCCCCGAAAAGAAGAGGCCATGAATGAGCAAACTGCCTATCTGATGATCGAATTGCTCAAGGGTGTTGTTGAATACGGTACCGGAATGAGGCTGAGATACAAATATGGATTTGATCATCCTATTGCCGGGAAAACCGGAACAACTGATGATCAATCCGACGGCTGGTTTATGGGAATAGTTCCTGATCTTACAACAGGCGTGTGGGTAGGCGGTGAGGAAAGAAGTATTCACTTCAGGACTTTAGGCCTGGGACAGGGGGCTAATATGGCGCTTCCCATCTGGGCAATATATATAAACAAAATCTATAGTGATGAATCCCTGGGAATTACAAAACGTGATTTTGATAAACCGGTTCTGGGATTTGAAATAGAAACCGATTGTGAAAAACCTGAAAACCAAAACAACAGATATCAGATAGATGCTGAGGAGTATGATTTTTAATATTGCCGATTAATTCATCCCTTGCAGCAAAGCTGGTATATTATTTATGTTTAATAGACAAAACGGAAATTGGCCTCAAAGGAAAAAGAGTTTTACTACCCAAATCAGGAATGTACTCCTTAGGAAAAACAGCCTGATAACTATCTGGTTAATTATCATTGCCGTTATTTACATAAACATCAGAATGGAATTCTGGAATGAATCAAAAAAGATAATAGGTTCTGATGTCGCAAGCTATTATACATTTTTACCTGCAATTTTTATTTATGATGATCTTAAACTAAACTTCTATGATCAAAATAAACCCAAATTCATGATGAAGGTTTATTTTGATATTTTAAACAATGGCAAAAAATTCATCAAAACAACTTATGGATTATCATTGCTGTATTCCCCATTTTTCTTTATTTCTCATGCTGTTTCCTGTCTAACCGGAAATCCTGCTGACGGCTATACATATATTTATAAAATCGGGTTAATTTGCAGCAGCATTTTCTATTTCGGACTGGGTTTATTTTTTCTACGCAAAATATTACTGAAATATTATTCTGAATTCAGCACATCGCTTACATTGCTTGTTGCAGGCATTGGAACCAATATGCTACATTACGTTATTGTTGAACCTGCCATGCCCCATGTATATAATTTCTGCCTTATTATCTTGTTTATTTATGCCACAATAAAATGGCACGATAAACCCGGTTGGCTTAATTCGCTTCTAATAGGTGTAATAGGTGGCTTGATAATTCTAATCAGGCCCACGAATATACTGGTAATTCTACTGTTTGTTTTCTGGAATATCAATTCCCGGGCTAGTGCAAAAGCGCAGTTCCAAAAGTTTATTAAAAACTATTATCTGATTTTGTTCATAATTGCTATTGGATTTGTTTTCTGGATACCTCAATTCTTTTACTGGCATTATATGACCGGAGATTATTTCTTTATCTCATACGGTGACAGAGCGTACTTCTTCCTGAACGATCCTGAGATCACTAACATATTGTTTTCGTATAGAAAAGGATGGCTTTTGTATACTCCCCTGATGATTTTTGCATTGATCGGTGTGTTTTTCCTTTACCGATACAACAATAAGAGATTCATACCAGTTTTGATATTTACTTTTGCAAATATTTACCTGCTTGCAAGTTGGTGCTTCTGGTGGTTTGGCGGTAGTTTTGGTTCCCGCGGGTTTATTGATTCCTATGGTGTAATGGCCATCCCTATGGCTGCTTTTTTTACATGGTGTTTCAGGCAAAAAATCATGATACGGCTACTTTTTGTTATTGTGGTTTTTATACTTATCTGGTTTAATACTTTTCAGGTACGGCAGTATTATCGGGGGGCAATACATTGGTCTGACATGACAAAAAAAGCATATTGGGAAACATTTTTAAGCCTGAAAAAAACCAAACGTTTTCCTTCTTTGCTTGAAAAACCTCCTTATAATGAGGTTGAAAAAAGGATTTTAAAAGCCAAAGGTAAATTCAATGAAAATGAAGAGTAAAGCCAGTTCTTCAATTACAATTCTCTGATGATCAATTGTATTTCTTTAACCATGAATGCATTGCTACCCAGGTTCCATAAATAAATAAATAGTTCGCCATCCTTAACTTCCTTAACCGATAAAGTATAAGTAATTTTAGTAGTAACCAAACTGTCCTGACTTTTATCAATCAACAGGTTTTCCTTCAAATAAACAAGGTTCTTATTGTTTTTTGAGATGGTTGCAATCAGGTATGCACTATCGGCAACGGTTAAAGTTTCACCGGGTTTTGTTTTGTAGCTTACCAAAGTTTCCAGGTGTGCTATTCCGCCAGACATGTACTCATTAACCGGTATTTTAAATGCATTGATAAATTCATTATCCCGATGAATAATACATTCATTTGATTCCGTAATTTCAGTGATCTTTGTATTCAGGTTTTTTAGGCATGTTGCATTGCATCCCAGTGTTGTTTTGTGGCTTGCTTCATCTTTAAACTTCTTTGAATACCGGCTTGCGGCCTTAAAATAATATATACAATATTGATTATCACCCAATACCTTGAAACTTTCTTCGGGATAAAAAGAAGCAATCTTTGAAAACCTGGGGTTATCCAATAATGTTTCCAGTTTGGTTTGTCCTTCATTCGTGCCGAAATGAGCATCCCATATTACAATATCGTTTTCTGCTATCCTTGTAAGATTGCTGTTTGAAAAATGGATCATCCATCCGGAATTTTCCTGATCAAAAGGATCCAAGCCAAGGTATTCAGGAACAAAAGGATTAAAAAAGAAAACTTTATGGTCGGAATATTTTGAATTGCTGAACCATTGCAATGATTCTTTCAACAATGCACTGGTTTTATCTTTGAAAGGCCAGGTGAATTTATAGAAAGGAAAAGCAATAACCAGAACAAGCACAATTGTTATAACTGAATATTTTACTTTTTGGGATTTAATCCATTCGAGTATCTGGTTTAAACCATCCAACGAAACAATTACAAGTAATGGGGTAATACCGGCGATAACCCTTATCAGCCCAAGTGAACCGCCTTTTCCAAGCCACCATGCAAATGAATGGGCAATAAAATATGCAGCCGCAGAGCCAAGTATTATAAAATAGCTCATCATATCATGATTCAGCAATTTTCTTTTCCAGGTACATTTTTTTATTACGGCATACAAACCCATGATAAAAAGTATGACCAGTGGTAATCCGAGTATTGTGTTATAGTGATTGACAAAGTGAAACAGGCTACCACTATTATATATGCTTGCAGCTCCGCGATATGGAAACTGATGGATCACCCAGAGAAAATCCCCGTAAAAAAAGCCACCGGCAATACTGTACACAGCAAATCCTGTAAACAGAAACAAAAAAGAGAAGTATCTTCTGTAATACAAATACCCAAGAATGAAAACCGGAAAAATTACGATAGCTTCGGTTCTTATAAATGGCAAAAATGAAAGCAATATTGCTGATGCCCAATGATTCTTCCTTATGAATAAAAATACGCTTAAAACCAGAACAAATGAAAAAGATATTTCAGTAAGCATGCTTTGGGCAATCTGAAAATAAATCGGAGTAAAAATTATAAAAGGTATTACCAGATGAGCATTTTTAATATTTAAAAGTTTGCATAACTTATATCCGAACCAGGAAGTTAATACAACCAGCAGGATATTATAGAAAAGCAGCCCGTTGATCCCCAATTGTGCGAAAGGGGCAGACAGGGTGGTGAATATCGGTTTCCCCCAGTGATCGAAAAAAAACTGTGGGTTTGAAAAGGCATGTTTCGCTATATAATAATGCACGATATTATCAGCACCGCCAAACATACCGGTTGATTTACTTATCAGTAAAACCAGAACAAAAATAGCAAACAAATAAGTTAGAATAATGAAGATATTAACTGAATATCCGGGTTTGGTTAAGATTGTATTTTTCATTTAATCAGAAAGATTTAAATTCCTTAAATCAAAGATAGTTATATTTTCGTGAGAGCCGATTTTGTTTTGCAAATAGGGTTCCAGGTAATCGTACGATTCATTGGTGAACAAACCCGAGTCACTGATAAATAAATATTTGGCTCCTTTTTCAATCAAAAAATCCATTCTTTCCTTACCTGACAAATTCGCAAAACCATAAGCCGTATAACCGGGTTGATTCATCAGATATAATGATATATTCATACTTCCATCCGGAAGGCTGACAACCAGATCTTTTTGCTTAATGCCCAGGCTTCTGTTGTAATCTTCTATGTCAACAAATCCATAATGCAGTTTGCGATGCCCGTCATTATAGTAGCTGTGGTATTTGTATTTAACGCGATCAACGGCTTCGTTTGTAAAAAGTAATACCACATATATTACAGCCAGTTTTAAAATAATAAATTTAAAAAGCCAGGGAGCATATTGTTTAAGTAACAATAATCCGTTAACAAGAATAAAAACAACAACAATTGTTACGTTGATCAGGTAATAATCATGTTGATGCAAGCTCCTGAAAAACAGAAAAAAGAAAGCTGTTCCGCCAACCAGGGTCAGGATGGAAAGAACTGTTATAAACCGGTTTGTCTTTTTGAAGAAGATCAAAGTTGTAATAAACACCGCCAGGGTAAATATTTGAACCGAAGAATGTATATATGAATTGATCCATTCATTAATTATCCTGTCCCAGGTAATGCTTATCGTTCGCTCATCAAGTATCCAGATAGGCCTGATAGCCACGGGAGAAATTGTCCCTCCGTAAACACGGTTGTAATAGCTGACGA
>CAZTAW010000157.1:0-7761 GCA_964611705.1 uncultured Bacteroidales bacterium | reverse complement strand
GTTCAACCTCATGCACAAACCAAAAACGATGCTCCCATCAGGATGTACGGTGTTATACCGGTGATGGTTGAAAACCCGGCAAACATTCTCCAACCTGAAATCAAAATGCCGGATGAACTTGAGCCAAATGCGGAAGTGACCATTACCGTTTCCGAAAAAGACAACAAAGCCATGACATACACCCTGGCAGTTGTTGATGAGGGATTACTTGATCTTACACATTTTATAACGCCGAATCCCTACGAAGAATTTTACGCCCGTGAAGCACTGGGTGTTAAAACATGGGACCTTTATAAATATGTGATAGGAGCATACGGCGGTACAATTGAGCAGATGTTTTCAATTGGTGGTGATGGTATATCAAAAGGCGAATCAAAGCACGAAGTAAATCGTTTTAAATCCGTTGTGAAGTTTTTCGGACCCTTTGATTTGATCGGTGGAAAACAGGAACATACCTTCAAAATGCCTAATTATGTCGGCTCTGTCAGGACAATGGTAGTAGCCGGTGATGACGGGGCATACGGATGCGCACAAAAAACCACCCCGGTCAGGAAACCCCTCATGGTACTTGCAACACTTCCAAGGGTTCTCGGACCGGAGGAAACCGTTGAACTGCCGGTTACCGTTTTTGCAATGGAAGATGACATAAAAGATGTAAGTATCAAGTTTGAATCTAATGAATTTTTCGAACTGGACGCTGATTCAAAAGAGATCACTTTTAATCAAACCGGCGATCAGGTCGTGAATTTTAAGATGAAGGTGAAACCGCAAACAGGTGTCGGAAAAGTAAAAATAAGTGCGGAATCGGGATCGGAAAAAGCAAGCTATGAAATTGAGATTTTGATAAGAAATCCCAATCCCCCGATCACCAAAACCATTTCGGGTGTAATTGAACCCGGTAAAAGCTGGAAAGCTGATTATACACTGCCTGGCATTGAAGGCACCAATGCAGCAACACTTGAAGTTTCTGCCCTTCCGCCGATAAACCTTGAAAAACGCCTGAAGTTCCTTGTTCGTTATCCTTATGGATGTGCCGAGCAAACTACTTCTTCGGTATTTCCACAGTTGTATTTAAAAAAGGTCATGGAAATTGATTCCAAATTGGCTCAGAAAATTTCTGAAAACATCAAGGAAGGCATTAAGAAAATCAAAACCATGCAGCATGCCAATGGTGGAATTGCGTATTGGCCTACTTCAACCATGACCAACGACTGGGCAACAAGCTATGCCGGACATTTTATGCTTGAAGCAGAAAAGCAGGGTTATCTTTTACCCATCGGATTTAAGGAAAGCTGGATCAGATATCAGAAAAAAGCTACGGATGAATGGCAGCCTTACCATTCTGATTACAGAGGCTACTACAGACAAAGCGACCTGGTTCAGGCCTACCGCCTGTTTACGCTTGCCCTTGCCGGTGAGCCAAAAATCGGGGCTATGAACCGCTTACGGGAATACGGAAACATTAAACTGCAGGCACGCTGGGTACTGGCAGCAGCTTATGTGCTCATTAGTCAACCGGAAGCAGCAGAAGACATAACAGCCAAACTGGGAACCGATGTTGAGAAATATACGGCCATGTCGGAAACCTATGGATCAAGATTGAGAGACAGGGCTTTTATTTTGCTAACCATGTCGTTGATGAATGAAAAATCAAAAGCCATTCCCATTATGGAATCCATTGCCAAAAACCTGAGCAGCAACAGTTGGTATAGCACCCAAACAACAGCTTTTTGCCTGATTGCCATGGCCGAATTTGTCGGTAACACGGATGAAGCATCTAAACAACTTACGTTTGAATACAGCATCAATAACCGGAAAACGGAAACCGTAAACAGCTTGCTTCCGCTTTACCAGGAAGATATGTCACCGGAAGTTTTGCAGGGTAATGTTTATGTTGAAAACAAAGGCAAATCAATGATCTATGGAACCATTACCATGACCGGCATCCCGGTGATCGGTGATGAAACTTCTGCATCGAACAACCTGGGCATAAGCGTAAGTTATAAAGACATGAAAGGAAACAAAGTAGATGTTAGCTCCCTTGAGCAGAGCATGGATTTTATTGCAGAAGTTAGCATTACAAACCCGGGAACAATAGGCTATTACAAAGACATGGCGCTTTCACAAATATTCCCTTCAGGCTGGGAGATCACCAATATGCGCCTTGCAGATGCTGAATCGGTATATACGGCAGATAAGCCAACTTATCAGGACATACGTGATGACAGGGTCTATACCTTCTTTGATCTGCCTGAGAATCAATCAAAAACATTTGTTGTATTGCTGAATGCAACGTATCTGGGCAGGTTTTATTTGCCGGCTGTTTCCTGCGAGGCCATGTATGATAATGCATTAAATGCAAGAGTGCCCGGGGAATGGGTGGAGGTGTATAGTTCGGAAGAATAAGATGGCAGGATGTTTTTGCTTTTATTTCGTAGTACAGACATAAAAAAACAAATTTAAGTTTCCGTTAGCCAGAAAGCCAAAGGTTCGTATCAGCAAAACAGCAGGTATAATAATCAATATCTGCAACAAATATTTTATGATGTGATGTTTTTACAGTTACTTGTATACCGATTCGGAACAGGTTTGCAATGATTGAGCTGATGTTCCTATCGGTATAACTGCATCTAACAAAAAAACGCATTGCATTTCTTGTAAGATTCAGTATATTTAGAAACATAAATAACTTGAAAATCTTACTGCGGCTCCAATACCCTTCGAATCGGATGGTGTGAACAACGAAAGCCTCCGCCCAATTGTGTAATTGCATCCATGGGTGTAGTGATCACTTCCACGCCCCGTTTTTCCAGTTCTTCTTTCAGATAATCAAACCGCTGATCAATAATAACCGTTTCGGTGTCAAGTACAAAAACGTTACAGGCCAGATTTTTGGCGTCAGACAAGGGTACTTCAATAAAATCCCAATCCTTCAAAGAAGCCGGTAATTCTTCCTTGAATGCATCCGGGCAACGGATCCCCAGTCCCGGACGAACAAGGGAAAGAACGCAATCCAAGTGCTGAAAATTTTCAATTTCTATTTGATGCACTGTGTATTCGCCACCTAAATAACGGCGTAGCCACCCGATGCCGGCAGGGCTGGATGCATTTCCTGAATGCCCCACATAAATCTCTTTTCCGTTCAGCATAACGTCACCCCCTTCCAGATAGATTCCACCTTCAATCGGAAAAGAAGGGGAAACAGAAGGAACAGAAACATATTCGGCAGCAGGATTATGTAATAATATCTTATTAAAAATCCGGCGGACTATAAACTTTTCACATGTTCGCATTGGTAGTTTCAGGGCTGTCTCAATAATCCTGTCCCCAATGACAATTACCGGATCGCGGGGAAAAAGAAAGTCATGTCCTTTCTCCAGGTCGGACATAAAATTAAGTTCTTCCGGTGTAAGAATATCCGGATCGTGACGGTGCACCTTAATTCCCCGCTCTTTTAATATACGTACCAGGTTTTCCGACTGAGCAACTACTTTTTTATAGAAATACGGATCAACCTTTTCCAATTCCTCACCACCGTACTGCTCTATCCAATCCTGGTTGCCTTTTTGATAATCGAATCCGAATTTTACAGTGGGGCAATTCCCGGGAACCGTCAGCATTTTCGGGGAGCCTATAATTACTTCTTCCAGCTTTCCCCACTCATAATCAACCCCAATCTTTCCGTCATGACCGGTCTCTCCTCCTTCTATAGCAATCCCTTTTGAAGAAAATAGCATCGCGCCTGAAAATAAGATCTTAAATAATTTCATCAATACAATTTCTTTCATAATATCATTTTTACAAGCTTTCTGACTGCATTGTCAATACCAGAAACAAACTGTACCAACACTGCAAACAGTAAAGATTTTTTTATTCTGATAAATATACATTTTTTTATTCAAAAAAACAACTCCATAAAATATTCATCAGTACTGTCAAATAAAATCAATATGATTCCATACCGTTATCCGGACCGGTTTCAACGCTTTTTTCGAGTAAAAAGTTTATTGAATAATATAAAATATGTTTTCAACCTTTGTAACTTTACTGCAAAACAAAATACTTCATCAGAAAAAATTTATAAGCTAAACTGTCGAAGAAAATAAAAATAAAAAGGTAAGAACACATTTATGTTGAGATCAAAATTAAAAAAACGATTGGCTCTGATACTTTTATTTACTTTTTGGATTCTTACTTCTTTTTTTCTTTTACTTTCTCCCTCATTATTCAATGATCCGTTATCAACAGTTATATACGACAGAAACGGCACCCTCCTCGGTGCTAAAATAGCTGACGACGGGCAGTGGCGTTTCCCCCCCTGCGATTCGGTTCCGCATAAGTTCAGGGAAGCCATCATCCTTTTTGAAGACAAACATTTTTACGAACACCCCGGCGTTGATCTGCTTGCATTAGGCCGGGCGCTGAAGCAAAACATTTCAGCAGGTGAAATTGTTAGCGGTGGAAGCACATTAAGCATGCAGGTAATTCGCCTGGCTGGTAAAAACAGAAAACGCACATATCCTGAAAAAATCAGGGAAATCCTCCTGGCCCTCCGACTGGAACTTTCTTATTCAAAAGATGAAATCCTAAATTTTTATGCCTCCAACGCCCCTTTCGGAGGAAATGTAGTTGGGCTTAATGCAGCAGCCTGGCGATATTTCGGGAGAAACCCACACAAACTTTCATGGGCGGAAGCAGCCACCCTTGCTGTTTTGCCCAATGCCCCTGCCCTGATACACCCCGGAAGGAACCAGGAGATACTGCTTAAAAAACGCAACAGACTCCTCGAAAGGCTTTATAAAAAAGACAAGATGGACTCCATCACCTGCCATCTTGCAAAGCTAGAGCCTTTACCTGATAAGCCCCGTCCATTGCCCTGGATCGCACCACATCTGCTAACAAGAATTTACCTGGGCATCAAAGGAAGCAAAACGCATACTACCATTGATGCAAATATTCAAGAACATGTAAACGAAATTGTTGAGCGCCACCAACAGTTGCTAAAAGCTAACCAGATTCATAATGCTGCCGTTATTGTTGCCGAAACGGAAACGGGCAATGTGATCGCCTATGTTGGGAATACGGAAAACACAGGAAATGAAGACCATGCAAACAGTGTTGACATCGTAAAATCACGGCGCAGTACGGGAAGCATTCTAAAACCATTTTTATTTGCCAGTATGCTTGACGCCGGTTTGATCCTGCAAAACACCCTCATTCCCGATATTCCGACCTATATTTCGGGTTTTACCCCTAAAAATTACAACCTGACTTACGATGGGGCTGTTCCAGCCGGTAAAGCACTGGCCAAATCCCTGAATATACCTGCAGTACTGATGTTAAGAAATTATAGCGTTGAACGTTTTCATTTCCTGCTGCAGCAGTTGGGAATGAATACACTTAACCGTCACCCCGATCATTACGGACTCACACTAGTGCTGGGCGGAGCCGAAAGCACGCTATGGGACCTGACCGGGATGTATGCAAGCCTGTCGCGTGTTTTAAATCATTTCACGAGATACAACAGCAAATACGACAAAAACGATATCAGGCCGCTTAACTACGACCAAAACAATTTACCACCCCCAAGGCCCACTTATGCTTCGCTTCAGAAAGACGGTATTTTATCAGCCGGGGCCATATGGCTTACCTATGATGCACTTTTGGAAGTAAACCGTCCGGAGGAGGAGTTGGGCTGGAAATCCTTTGGCTCAATCCGTAAAATAGCCTGGAAAACCGGAACAAGCTATGGCTACCGTGATGCATGGTCTGTTGGCTCCACTCCCGAATACGTGGTGGGAGTTTGGGTTGGCAATGCCGATGGTGAGGGTCGCCCCGGGTTAACAGGTGTTAAAGCCGCTGCCCCATTGATGTTTGATGTTTTTGATATACTGCCGGAAACATCCTGGTTTGAATGCCCATGGGATGACCTGGTTAGGATTCCTGTTTGCCACCATAGTGGACACCGGGCCTCTCCCGTCTGCGAGAAAATTGATACAATATGGACATTACGTGCCGGATTGCGGACACAATCCTGTCCTTATCACCGTATCGTTCATCTCGATCTTACCGGGAACTTCAGGGTAAATGCTGATTGTGAAGATATTTCAAATATCCGCAACGAATCCTGGTTTGTTTTGCCGGCCGTGCAGGAATGGTATTTTAAACGGGTAAATCCTTTTTACCGGTCGCTGCCACCACTCAGAAAAGATTGCAGCAATCCGGAAACAGAAAGTATCATCGCTTTTATTTACCCGCTGAACAACAGAAAAATATACATTCCGGTTGAGCTTGACGGTACTCCCGGTGCTGCCATTTTTGAGCTGGCCCACCGGGATCCGGCTACCCGTGTATTCTGGCATCTCGATGATCAGTACCTGGGAGAAACCCGGTACAATCATCAAATGGCCCTGAAACCGGAAAAGGGGAAACATGTTGTAACAGTTGTGGATAAAAATGGTATAGAAGAAATGGTTATTTTTGAAGTGATGAGTGAATGAAATGAAATGCTTGAATGTATGATTTGAGTTTTGAGTCTCTATTGTGAATATGTTGGATGTTGGATGTTGGATGTTGGATGCTGGATGCTTGATCCTGGATACCAGATAATAAACTACCCCGCCGCAGAGCAGCGGAGTATTAAATGGAATATTGAAAAACGCCCCAAGGGGCGGGGAATTAACCCTCGTCCGCCTATCTCAGGCGAATTAAATTTAAAACAAGAACACATGTAAAAAACACCTATAATTCCTAAAACGTCAACATCCTTACAAGTTCTGCATGATCAGGGTATTGCCGGATGAGTTCGCTTTCTTTTCCCAGTTCAAAATCTTCGAATGAAAAACCGGGGGATACAGTACATCCGATCAGGGCATAGCTGTTTTTATTGATCAGCTCTGCTGCAAACCATGTATTATGAGGAATGATAGCAACCGGTTGTACCGAATGATCTTCACTAATACCAAGCAGACGGGTTTCAAGCCTTCCATCCTGATGGATAATGTAAATCTTTATTTCCGTTCCTTGATAATGATGCCAAATCTCATCCTGTTGCAGACGATGAAAAGCCGAAACATCATTTCCTTCAAGCAAAAAGTAAATGGCTGTTGAAAAATGCCTGTCACCGCCAAACCTGGGAGGCAAATGTTCACCTTTGATTTTTTCAGCGGTTCTGTGAATTTCACTGAAATAACCTCCTTCAGGGTGTTTTTCCAGCCTCAGGCGGTTGATCCAGTATGCTGCCGTGTATTTCATTGGTTTTCGCGTTGGTTCGGGTATTGCTTTCTTTCATTGATGATATACATCAGCCGGAATGTAATTACATTGTTGTACTGCTTGCGCATCCAGGTGTCCCCCTGCAGGTTTTCAAATTCCCGTTCCCTTATGGGACTCAGACTATATGAATAGCGAATATTGGCTTTCAGCTTTTCCCATATCCTGAAACGGATGTCAGCAATAACAGTGAAATCGTTATTATTAAATTGAATGCTGTCGCTGTATGGCGGTTGTAATCCGTTGTGCTCGATCTCTTTAGCCTTAACCAGTCGCGCCCAGGAAAATCCCGCCCCAAAAGTCAGGAAATCTTTATCCGTAAAATGAATAAGCAACGGAACCTCCACATAATTCAGCCGAAGGTTATATTTCCCGGTAATAATCGAATCGTGGTACTGCTGCTTTTGAAAAGCCCCTTTCTGGGAATAACTGTTTTCAATGCTAAGCGACCATTTTTCTCCGATAGGGATAATGGCGGCCGCTCCTGCG
>CAZTAW010000156.1:7389-7770 GCA_964611705.1 uncultured Bacteroidales bacterium | reverse complement strand
TCGGGGAATCGAGTTTCAATTCCATGATGGTTCGATTGATAGAATGCAATAAAACAAAAAAAATGCCTCAACCTAGATGTTTCAATTCCATGATGGTTCGATTGATAGCAGCAAGTGCTACAGAAACACTACATCGAAGATATGGTTTCAATTCCATGATGGTTCGATTGATAGAATACTACACCCACCCTGTACGGCAATAGCTTTGTGTTTCAATTCCATGATGGTTCGATTGATAGAGCATAACGAGCGTAATATATTTGAATATCTACGCTTGTTTCAATTCCATGATGGTTCGATTGATAGCCGAAATGTTTAAAGTATCCTCTGTCGAAAATGATGTTTCAATTCCATGATGGTTCGATTGATAGCGTTGACGCT
>CAZTAW010000156.1:0-7289 GCA_964611705.1 uncultured Bacteroidales bacterium | reverse complement strand
GGAGAAAAAAATGCCTCAATGGAAGTTTCAATTCCATGATGGTTCGATTGATAGTCGCTAAAGGCAGCTTAACACAAACTCCCCTTAACGCGTTTCAATTCCATGATGGTTCGATTGATAGCGTTGACGCTGGAGAAAAAAATGCCTCAATGGAAGTTTCAATTCCATGATGGTTCGATTGATAGTTGTATCGCCACCGGATATATTATAGTTAAGTTCCGTTTCAATTCCATGATGGTTCGATTGATAGTAGTTGATTTTGAGAGAACGGTAGCGAAAGCTAAATAGTTTCAATTCCATGATGGTTCGATTGATAGCAATACCAGAAACCAGGCAATTAAGGAAAGAAAACCGTTTCAATTCCATGATGGTTCGATTGATAGTCACGCATGATCAGCAGGAATGCAGATGCTTCCTGGTTTCAATTCCATGATGGTTCGATTGATAGTTTCCCAAGTAATACTGCAATATCTAATCCTGCGTTGTTTCAATTCCATGATGGTTCGATTGATAGCAAGGCAGTTGAAGCAACGCCCCGTTGATATATTTGTTTCAATTCCATGATGGTTCGATTGATAGACCGGACGGTTCAGGAAATAGTTAAACTTTTCGTTGTTTCAATTCCATGATGGTTCGATTGATAGTGCCACGTCGCCATATTGCCTGAGCTGCTCGCGGGGTTTCAATTCCATGATGGTTCGATTGATAGTCACGCATGATCAGCAGGAATGCAGATGCTTCCTGGTTTCAATTCCATGATGGTTCGATTGATAGCATCGAACCGATTGAAATTTACGATAAATTTGCTCGTTTCAATTCCATGATGGTTCGATTGATAGCATTTCGGAAATAACTGAAATAACGGGTCTTTCGTTGTTTCAATTCCATGATGGTTCGATTGATAGTTTTATGTTTGTGTTTTCTTTTGCAAACACGTTTGTTTCAATTCCATGATGGTTCGATTGATAGTTTTTTGAATACTTTTATACGTTTCAATTGTGTAGTTTCAATTCCATGATGGTTCGATTGATAGCCCCGAACAGCCGTTTCACAATATAGATATTTCGCCCGTTTCAATTCCATGATGGTTCGATTGATAGTGCTATACTTGCTTTCGTCCATGATGGCGTCCACTGTTTCAATTCCATGATGGTTCGATTGATAGTCAATTTGTTCAAAAACATACCTAAGTGCTTTTTTTGTTTCAATTCCATGATGGTTCGATTGATAGACATACAGCGCGAAGGTGTGGCCTTCATGGAAATGAGTTTCAATTCCATGATGGTTCGATTGATAGAAAGAAAACAACCTGCATCTACAACTGTTACCCCGAAGTTTCAATTCCATGATGGTTCGATTGATAGTTCCATGTGCCATCCACTTCAAATTCATACTCAAAGTTTCAATTCCATGATGGTTCGATTGATAGCTACGTCAATTGTGCGGCGACCGTCTTTTAGGCGTGTTTCAATTCCATGATGGTTCGATTGATAGGATCCCGTCCGTCGGTATCATGGGCATCAACAATATGTTTCAATTCCATGATGGTTCGATTGATAGTGGATATAAGAGCAAGGGAGGCTATCTCGTTGCTAAGTTTCAATTCCATGATGGTTCGATTGATAGAATGCAAAGGGCCGCGGCCTTCATATAAAAAGGCCGGTTTCAATTCCATGATGGTTCGATTGATAGACACAAGTTCTCGGAATAATACAGAAAGGAATTACAGTTTCAATTCCATGATGGTTCGATTGATAGAAACCTGTTTTCTTCGTCTCCCCATGACCGAATTGCCGTTTCAATTCCATGATGGTTCGATTGATAGTTGATTACATGTTTTTTTTTCTGCGCTGATAATCCGTTTCAATTCCATGATGGTTCGATTGATAGATCAATAGCATTTACCCCTGTGTAATGGATGAAGAGTTTCAATTCCATGATGGTTCGATTGATAGCTACAATCCGGACAATAAATTTGCCTGTTTCCGGAGTTTCAATTCCATGATGGTTCGATTGATAGAAAAACAGACTTAGGGACTGGAAACTTTATTTTCGTGTTTCAATTCCATGATGGTTCGATTGATAGACGATCTCGAAGAACATTATGGCAAGCCCGATTACGTTTCAATTCCATGATGGTTCGATTGATAGCTGATCGAATGCGTTTGCACTCGTAATTGTATCCGGTTTCAATTCCATGATGGTTCGATTGATAGGATAAGGGTTTCCATTTGATTCGGGCTTAATTTTAAGTTTCAATTCCATGATGGTTCGATTGATAGTTGCAGCCGTAAATGGTGTGCTTTGAATGCTGGAAAGTTTCAATTCCATGATGGTTCGATTGATAGTGCAGCGTAGTAATTTGCATCTACAATCTGATGCGTGTTTCAATTCCATGATGGTTCGATTGATAGGAATAATTTTTACAGCTGCATTTGCACTTGAAAGAGGTTTCAATTCCATGATGGTTCGATTGATAGTAACGACCCGCCGCATGCCTTCCTGTATAGGTAAGTGTTTCAATTCCATGATGGTTCGATTGATAGAGGAAACCCGCACATGCCAGGAAATTAAAAACCTGTTTCAATTCCATGATGGTTCGATTGATAGCTCCGCTTTTGATGTACTTTGGAAGCACAAATCAAACGTTTCAATTCCATGATGGTTCGATTGATAGAACAAACCGTGGATTGGATTCTCGGTTCTTTTTAGTTTCAATTCCATGATGGTTCGATTGATAGGAGCCTGCAAGAGGACATTGCAGTTGACTTCTACAGTTTCAATTCCATGATGGTTCGATTGATAGCAAAGTCAAATAGTTATGAAAGCATTTAGAAATGCGTTTCAATTCCATGATGGTTCGATTGATAGAATGTGCCTGGGCCGCGGCTTCAACAAATTGAAGCCGGTTTCAATTCCATGATGGTTCGATTGATAGCTTATTTGTAACCAGTCTAAATAAAGTACTTTTAAGTTTCAATTCCATGATGGTTCGATTGATAGACACCTGGGCATTTCAAGAGTATGATGCACTTAGGAGGTTTCAATTCCATGATGGTTCGATTGATAGTGCTTTTATTGCACCATACTAAACATTTCTGTCTTGTTTCAATTCCATGATGGTTCGATTGATAGTATTAGTGTTTTTGTGGTTGTTGTAATTATTCCATGTTTCAATTCCATGATGGTTCGATTGATAGTTTAAGATCAGCAGGAAAGATTGTCTGCATGCACGTTTCAATTCCATGATGGTTCGATTGATAGATGTACGCTTTTGTGCCTTCCCTCATAAGTTCACAGTTTCAATTCCATGATGGTTCGATTGATAGCAGAAACACTACATAAGCGATACCTGGCAATTGAAGTTTCAATTCCATGATGGTTCGATTGATAGTAAATCGTTATCTGACTGATCCGGGCCGTAGTGATTGTTTCAATTCCATGATGGTTCGATTGATAGCAAGGCTCTGCAGAGGTGCAACCATGCGAACTTATGTGTTTCAATTCCATGATGGTTCGATTGATAGATAAGGCCGCGGACTTGCTGTATGCAAGCCGCGGCCTGTTTCAATTCCATGATGGTTCGATTGATAGCTGGCAATTGAATGGTTTTGATATGTCGAAGGACGTAGTTTCAATTCCATGATGGTTCGATTGATAGCTGCAGAGGTGCAACCCTGTGAACTGCTGCTTCGGTTTCAATTCCATGATGGTTCGATTGATAGGCAGCAAACAAAATCGGGAACGTAGTATTCTCAACCGTTTCAATTCCATGATGGTTCGATTGATAGACAGAAACACTACATAAGCGACACTTGGGAACTAAAGTTTCAATTCCATGATGGTTCGATTGATAGATCCCCCTTGTACCGCGATAGCTACTTCGGGCAACCGAGTTTCAATTCCATGATGGTTCGATTGATAGTATTAAATCATTAGTTGATCAAATTACAAAAACTATGTTTCAATTCCATGATGGTTCGATTGATAGCTGGTTACAGCGGGTGAAAAACATTGTACGATGAAGGTTTCAATTCCATGATGGTTCGATTGATAGCCCCCTTGCACCGCAATCACTCTGTCTGGCAACCGAGTTTCAATTCCATGATGGTTCGATTGATAGTTAGCAACCGACACAAGAGAATGATCTACTTCTACAGGTTTCAATTCCATGATGGTTCGATTGATAGTCTCTGAAGAAGCTACTGCTTCATTTGTAAATAATAGTTTCAATTCCATGATGGTTCGATTGATAGGGACACAATGCTAAAAGCTGCGACATTCAAGAATGCTCGTTTCAATTCCATGATGGTTCGATTGATAGTGTACCGCGATAGCTATTTCGGGTAATCGATATTATTTTCAATTCCATGATGGTTCGATTGATAGCTTATAAGGAAATTGCAGAAGCCATGGCATCGCAGGTTTCAATTCCATGATGGTTCGATTGATAGTTTTTGCTTATAACATAATCGCTATTATGAGAGCAAGTTTCAATTCCATGATGGTTCGATTGATAGAGGTGGACGTGAATATGGTGTTCAGTCAGATTATAAGGTTTCAATTCCATGATGGTTCGATTGATAGCACGCTCACCGATAGCGATACGAAGATACCAACCAGGTTTCAATTCCATGATGGTTCGATTGATAGGCAAATGGTTATCAAGCTCTCTACTCAAATACCACGTTTCAATTCCATGATGGTTCGATTGATAGATTAAAATGGTGTGCGAAATTAATGGACACCTCATTGTTTCAATTCCATGATGGTTCGATTGATAGTTAGCTGTATTAGATGACCAGGCACAATCAGCATGTTTCAATTCCATGATGGTTCGATTGATAGATAGATAACTTCTTGTCAAGTTCCCGCTAAGTAATACGTTTCAATTCCATGATGGTTCGATTGATAGCCGCCGAAAATCCCCAAAAAAAAATCCTTTTTTCAAGGCTTTCAGACGGGCTGTTTGCACAAATTTACAGTTTTTTCTTTACAATCGGTAATCATACAATTTAGCCCGTGTTTCGACGATGCTTTTAGAAGGTCTTTGTTTAAAGGCCTCACATGATTCCATATTGTAAAATACAAGATGAAAATATCTTGCCTGACAACTTGTTTTTTATAACCGACGACTATAAAAATCTCTCAAGTCCGCTTTTTTCTGTTCCAACGATCTGTTTTTCAAGCCATTTCTCCTGCCTGCTTTTAAAAATGATCAGGCTGTCTTCCTCCTCATCCATAATCCCTTTGGCTTCATGGATCAGTTCCTTTAGTTTTACCCTGGTGATTTCACCTTCGAACACTGAGTTTTGTATCCAGTTTACATAGCGTCGGCAAAGCTTCAGCATTTTGCCAACACGTTTTTCATTAACGTCATATACCAGTATGATGTACATGTTTAAGAGGATTTATTGTTTCATTATTCTATTGTTCACTGTTTCAAGGCTGCATTGTTATTTTTCATTCAACCCTCCGCTCTTGTGCGATTCTTGCATTCTACCACCATATTTTAAATGGTTCATAAATTTCCAGATTCATAATATGTTTAACCAGTTTATAGCATTCCAGCCTGATCAGGTGTTTATAACTTACCTGGCGTTTAAGTTTCCGGTGATGGATGGTTTCATTTAATCTGTCTTCAAATGACTGAATGAACTTTTTCCTGCCTGATTCTTTCAACCGGATGTTATTCAGCTTTTTATCGAAGTCTTTATGCTGAATTTCTTTTTTGTTTAAAGCTTTGAAGATGGTGCGATCCACCAGTAAGGGTTTAAATATTTCGGCAAGGTCGAGGGCCAGGGAATAGCGCCTTTCGCCGGGCGAATGCAGATAACTTATGGTCGGGTTAAGTTGTGTTTGATGAATAGCCCGAAGGCATTGGCTGTAGCACATCATGTTTCCGAAAGAAATCAGCGCGTTCACTTCATTTTTCGGAGGACGCTTGCTGCGGCCATCCATTTGGAAATCATCCGGTATGATATGATCAAATGATTCGTAATAAATGTTTCTGATGTTTCCTTCGATGCCCATCAGTTCATCAATATCTTTTGCACTGACAACATTTTTTCTGAAATCTTCAATCACATCAATATACGATTGTAATTCTTTTCCGCGATTGTTATAATAGCGCAGGTTTTTCAAAATATTAAAGCTGGCACCATCGATCATCTTCGTGGCAAGTTCAACGCGTTTGGCTTTGCTTTTAAAACAGGCAGCCTGGGCCAGCAGAACACTTCCTGCCAGCAAGCCGTCTTTCGGCATGAATGACCCTGTGTAGTTTTCATAGTAATCAAAGAAATGAACACCTATTTCGTGTTTACCCAAAAAATTGTAAAGTGAAGAATTGGCGTCCAGCGAGCCGAATACATAAAGGTCTTCGACTCCTTCAACAGGCAGAAACCTGGGTTTTTGTTCGATGCCTTGTTCATCGACCGGGGTGAACTTCAGGGTGTTTTCCCTGCGCGACAATCGGCCCGGGTTAAACAGGTAATAAGTTTTTTTCATAGCATTTGGTTTTGCAATTTTGATTCTTCTGCATAAACCCTGACAGGGTATGAATCACCGTCAGGGATATTTAAAAGTAGATTTACTGACCACTTTCTTTATGCTCTCCACTCCAACAAAAATCATTGTAAGCGCATTTGCGGCAAAAGCTTTTGTTAATGCGTTCGGGACATTCATCTTTGCCGATGATTTCAGCTATTTCCTTTTCAATGTTTTGAAGCGCATCAACCTCTCCGATTTTAAGTTCAACTTCTTCTGTTTTTCTCAGCAAGGGGTATTCGAGCAGACCACTTACATTTTTAAGGCCGGCACTTTGCAGCCGATAGATGTAATACTTAAGCTGCAACCTGTGGGCGGTTTCGATGCTTTTTGAACGTTTGATCTCGTGTATGGTATTGGTGCTGGGATCGAAAAAATCGATCTTAATACCCTCGAGTTCTATCTCCTGGTATTTCTTTGCTCTTTGCGGATAGGTGCTTTCATGCAACAACTTCCCATCGTAAACCGTGTCGGAAGTTTGCTCCATTTGGATACCATGGGCAAAGAGCCACAGTTTGCGTTTGCATACAAGGAAATAGTTGAAATGGGTTCCTGTGATTTGCGTCATTATTTTGATGGTTTTGTTTGCTGTTGTTAATTATTGCTCCTTACAGGGTTTCGAAACCCTGTAAGGGATTTATCAATTCCATAATGGTGCGATTGATAACAGAACTTCAGGAAGATTGGGTTCTTCAGGTACTTCGTTTCAATTCCATGTTGGTTCTATTATCAAATGTCAGATT
>CAZTAW010000155.1:2382-7814 GCA_964611705.1 uncultured Bacteroidales bacterium | reverse complement strand
AACTTTTTGGCTTGTTCAAAACCTTCTTTTATAATTATAGATTTGATGTTTTCATCTTCAAGCAGCTTAATCATTGCATCCGTAATTTCTTCCGGTTTGCAGGGATTAATGATCATGGCGGCGCCTCCTGATACTTCCGGCATTGATGAAGTATTGGAAGTAATCACCGGCACTCCGCATTTCATTGCTTCCAGCATTGGAATACCAAAGCTTTCGCGCAATGATGGGTAGAGAAATATCTCGCACTGGCTGTAAATGGCCGGCAGATCTGTGTTGATCACGTAACCTGTAAGTAAAATATGATCTATCAGCTTTTTGTTGCCAATTTCTGTGAGCATCCTGTTGAGTTCCTGTCTGTCGAAATCGAGCATGACCAGAGGTATATCTTCTTCGTACCTTTTTCTGAAATCGGAATATGCTTTTAAGACACCTATTGTATTTTTTTTGGGGTCTGTATTTCCAAGGTGGAAAAAGAACTTATCCGGCAAATTATACTTTTTCTTAACAAGTTCAAGCTCATTTTTATCATCAACCATCTTGAAATGTTCACTAACGCCGTTGTAAATGGCAACAAGACGATGGTCAGTTTCGGGCCAGCCGAAGAATTTTCTGATCCGGTTTTTTTCAAATCCGGATACTGTAATAATCTTTTTGGCACGTTTGATAATTCTGGGCACTACAAAACGTCTGTACATGTTTCCGATTTTCTGGTACCATGTTCCGGCTTTTTTAAAAATGCTGATGCTTTCGAGATAGATAATATCATGTAAAGTAACAATCACCGGAATTTTTGACCTGACAGGAGCCGTATTGCTTGTGCAGTGGAGTATGTCGCAGCCTTCTTTGCGGGCAGCCTTTGGCAGGGCAAATTGTTCCCATGTAGGATAAGGACCTCCTCCCAATTCAATGATCCTGAAATTATCAGTATCCTGAAGGCATTTATCAGAATCCGGTTTTACGAAAACAATATATTCATTTTTTTTGTCTATTTGTTGCAGGTTTTTAATCAATTCAAGAGCGACCATATCCATGCCGTGTTTCTTTTCTCTGAATAACCTTTGACCTTCAATGCCTATTTTCATGATCTTTAATTTTTATTTCTTGATTTCTTTTTTGGAACTTGTATGTGTTGTGTGGATAAATTTTTTGTTAGCACCCCTTATTCTCAGCAAAGATACGAACATCAATAAAAACCCTCTTGGAAGAGAAATATTTGCCCGAAGCGTTTTACCATTATAAAATCGCAAGGGAATTGAAAAGAAGAACGCCAGGATACATGCGCCCAAAATACTCAGCCAGGCAATTGTAAAAGGTAAGGGATTGAAAATTATCGAGATGACTGCGATAACAATTAATAAACCCAGTAACATGATCCGGGGTGGCTGGATAAACTGTATTGATTTATCATAATAATCAATATTCCCGCGTGTAATCAGGTGATTAAGCGCGCTGAGAAAATCTTTGCTGAAATAGTGAATCTGGGCAGAAAGCCATCTTCTTCGTTGTTTCGTGAACACATCAGCTTTCTGGACTTTTTCATCGTAAACAAATGCTTGGTTAAGATAATCAATTGTAAGGCGTTCTTTTAACATTTTCAGTTCAATTTCCTTATCGAAACCGCCAACAGCTTTAATGGATTTCATCAGGTTTTTAAAATATTTATAATCAATACCCATTCCGGAACCGATAATGGCAGCAGACAGTCCTAGTACCCTGTGGCCTTTTCTGAAAATGTTGTTGTTTATTTCTTCGCTTATTGCATCCAATATGGCGAAAGAAGTATTGGTATTTTTGGCTATTCGATGCCCTTGTACAGCCGGAAAACCTTTTTCAAAAGCCATATTCATTTTGGTAAGGAATTTTTTTTCCATGATATTATCCGCATCCAGCACAACAGCTACATCATAATCCTCCGGAAGTTGATCCATTGCTTTATTTAGTGCTTTTGACTTGGTGCTTAATTCAAAGGATACTTCAATAACCTTGATGGGTAAGTCTCTTAATGTTTCAAGTGTTTTTTCCTGAAATGAATCGGCGATGACGATAACATCGTATTTGTTTTCGGGATAATCCTGCTTAGTAGCTTCTTCAGCAACATCACAAATAACTTCATCTTCCTTATATCCGGGTATTAAAACTGCAAATTTTCTTTGTTTGGAAACAGAAATTTGTTTTTGCCGTAACCTGAAAAGGCCTGCAAAACCAAATATGAAAATATACAATGATGCAAAACCAAAATAAACAAGAAAGATGTACTGTATAATTTTGAGTACGATCATTTTTTTGATTTTTTATTGTTTTTATCATTATTAAATTCAGCAGAATGGGGTGTGGGATTAAAACTTTTTCTTGCCTCCCTGAAATTCAGTATTGAAAAGAGCATAAGAATAAATCCTTGTGGTAATTTCAACAGGTGCTTGAAAGTACTGATGTTGTAGAACCTTTTGGGTACGCTAATGGCAATGGCAGCATTAACCATAACAAAAACAGCCGACCATGCAATTTTAAAAGGAGGAGAGTTCAGGATCATTGAAAGAATGAAAATGATATAAATAATGCCGAGAAGCAATATCCTCGGAGGTAAAAGGTACTGAAAAATCTTATCGAAAAAATCAAAATTTCCCTGAAAAAGAGCTTCTATTGACCGGAAGAAATATCTTCTTGCATACAACAATTGATTGGCGATCCAGCGGCTTCTTTGTTTCAGGAATACGGCTGATTTGCTCACTTTTTCATCCAGTACATAGGCTTGGTCAAAAAACTCAATTTTATGGTGATCCTTAAAAAGCTTGATTTCAAGCTCTTTATCCTCTGCATGTGAGTCAATTGAGGCCATGTATTTTTTGTAAAGCCCATAATCGAAAGCCATTCCTGAACCAATCAGGGCTGATGACAATCCAAGCGCCCGGTGACCACGTCTGAAAATATGGTTGTTTACTTCCTCGCTAATTGCGTCAAGCACTGCAAAAGAGGTATCAAGATTTTTTGCCATGCGATGAGCTTGAATGGCTTTGGCTCCCTGATCAAAAGCATTGTTGATCTTTTTAAGAAAATTAGGATCCATCAGGTTGTCTGCATCCAGTATGATGACTCCATCGTATTCTTTGCTGATCATATACATGGCTGTATTGAGCGATTTGGCTTTGGTGCTAACATCAAACTTAACTTCTAGCACTGTGATGGGAAGTTGTTTTAGTTTATCAAGTGTTTCTATTTTAAATGAATCAGCAACAACATAAACATCATATTTATTTTTCGGATAAGCTTGCTTAAGGGCGTCTTCAGCAACATGAGCAATAACAAGGTCTTCTTTATATCCGGGGATTAAAACACAAAATGTTCTTTTGGTTTTGCTGTCAGGTGGGTTGTAATTTTTGGCAAATATGCCTGCAAATGCAAATAAAAAATAGTAGCATGCTGATATAGAGAGATAAATAAGAAAGACCAACTGAAGAATATGGATGATCTGATATAGTGTATTCATATGCTGCGTGATCAGGTAAAATATATATCAAATATATTAAAAATAGCAGAGGTACCTACTATAACATCGGATTTTCATGAACTTCTGTTGAAAAAAGATGATGAATATGCCAGCCAATAGCCCTGTTGTATGCATGGAAAAGCTTTATCTTACCTTTAATCAGAAACTTTGCGGCATTTTTGGGTATGGCAATAAACAGTTGATACAGGATTCCGATGTAAAAGCTTTTACCTGAAATATTTCTTCTCATAAAAACTATGCGGTTTCTGTTGAGGTAATAGATTTTCATAGGACTTAGCTTACCTGTGGAGATAGATTCTTTATGATAGATCATAGAATTGCCAACGTAGTAAATCTTATAGCCTGCTTTTTTAATACGAGCACACCAGTCTGCTTCTTCATAGTATAAAAAAAAGATATAAGACATCAGGCCGATTTTCTTAATTATCTCCATTGGCACCATTAAGGCTGCTCCATGTCCGTATGCGGTTTCACTGTCTTCATTATACTGCCCCTTATCCACTTCACGGAAGCCAATGGCAAAATTACGCATGGTATGGTAATTAATGGGGGTATAGCCGGCATATTGAATGGTATCAGGGGTATGGAAAAAACGAATTCTTGGGCTAACTGCTCCAATTCGGGGATTTACCTGAAGCTTATCAACCAGGGGTTCCAGAAAATGTTCAGTAACAATGGTATCATTGTTCAACAGCATAACGTATTTACCTTTGGCACGCATGATGCCGAAATTATTCCCTGCTGCAAATCCGTAATTAATGGGATTCTGAACAAACACAATATTAGGAAAATTTCTTTTGATGATGGTGGGATCATCATTTGGTGAATTGTTGTCAACAACAATGATTTCAATGTTTGGGTAACTAATTTTATTTAGTGATTCGATCAGGTCACAAGTAACTTCAGGATGGTCGTAATTAACTGTAATAATGGAAACGAGAGGGTATTCTTTTATTTTTTTCTTCTTGTAAAGGGTTTTCTGCATGTAATTATCTTTTAACGATAAACCATGGATTCAGAAGGTCAATCTTATTGTAGATCAAGGGATCTTTCTCATTGATTTGTGTTACCGTACCTCCGGCATATTTAACGATGGCGTGACCGGCAGCAGTATCCCATTCGGAGGTGGGGGCAAAGCGTGGATACACATTTGCCTTCCCCTCGGCAATCATGCAAAGTTTTAAAGAACTGCCTCTTGACATTAGTTTCAGATCGGGATGCTGTTTACGAAGGTTTTCAATATATTTTTGTGTCTCATCTGACATGTGTGAACGACTTGCAATGATGGTGAACACGGCAGGTTTTTGAGTTAAAGGTAATTTTAATGATTTATCAATAATGTCTTGTTCATCGGAGACATACTTGATTTTTTCGGAGACATTTTCCATTTTAAAGGAACCTTTATCCTCTCTTGCCCAATAGATTATATCTAGTATAGGCACATAAATAATTCCCAAAACGGGAACCTGATTCTTTACTAAAGCAACGTTAACAGTAAACTCGTCATTTTTTTTGATGAATTCCTTGGTTCCATCCAGCGGATCAACCAGCCAGTATAAATTCCATTTTTTTCTCTCATTGTAGGCAATATTAACTCCCTCTTCACTCATAACCGGATAACCTGTTTTTTCAAGTTTTTTTGTTATCACCTGATGTGAAAGCTTGTCAGCCAGTGTCAAGGGGCTTTCATCCTTTTTTGTTTCCACACTGAAATCAGTATGATACACTCTTTTAATTTCCTGACCTGCCTCAATAGCAGCATTCAGTAAAAACTTTATTTCTACATTTTTCCAATCCATTTTCTTCTCCTTTCTGACCTTAGTTTTTTTTCTTTTTTAGTAAACGTATTTCTTCATCAAGTTGGGGTGAAATAAACAGGAATACCCAACTCATGTATACAAGAATCCCTGTTGGCATTTGTCCGAGG
>CAZTAW010000155.1:0-2372 GCA_964611705.1 uncultured Bacteroidales bacterium | reverse complement strand
TAATACCGGTGAAGGCTGCCACAAGGGCGGCCATTTTCCCCCTGAGGACCGGGTCCCTTATCTTAAACATGATATAATACGAAGATTTTACTACAATATACGACAAAATAATAAGGTGCAGGATCAACCCGACAATACCCTGTTCAGCCCATATTTGAACATACCAGCTATCCGTAGCGATTTGTGCAAGAAATCCCTGCGGGGAGAAGCGTTTACCCCAGTTTCCAGCACTTCCTATTCCACCACCAAATGGTCTTGTTTTCAAATAATCTTTAAGTATTCGCCTGTTTTCAAGCCGTACCTGAAGCGATGCATCATCTTCCGGTCTGAAAGCAGTTCGCATTCTACGTATTTGTGCAATTCCCTGACCAATATAAGTAAACTTAAAGAAGGAGTATACTCCCATCAACAAGATAGTACCCAAAATAATGACCTTTACATTTTTTCGTAGTATGATATAGGTAAAACCGCCGATCAGGGGTACAATCATGGCACCCCGGGTTCCTGACAGCATCATACCGTATATTCCGGTAACACCCATTAAAAAATAAAGTACTCTTTCCCAGGTTGTTTTAACGTTAAGGGCAAGAATGATACCGGCAATTCCTGCCGTTGCCTGTACTGCACCAAATTGCCCTGCATCGGAATAAAAAGAAAACACCCTGAGTTCACCAAAAAGTATGTGGGTCACAGCACCTCCCTGGTCCAACCATCTCTGTTCGGCAAAGTCAGGACCTATGTTTAACTGCATCCATCCTTTTATGGTAGCAAGAATTGTAAAAACAGCCCAAATCCTGAAATAATAATTTATATACTTTATCTTATCGAATAACAGATATGTGAGTGGAATCGCCAATATCGGATAGAGCGACATCCCGCGCATCGCATAAAACCATGCTGTTTTGCTTAAAGCCTCCGGATTAAAAAACTGAAGAACAGCATATAAGAACCAAACTAAAGAGAGCAATGTAAGGTCGGATTTGAATGCTGTATAATCAAGTTTCTTATAGAAAAACTTAAAGAAAACCGCCACATAGGTCAGTATCAGCATAACATCAATACTGAGACCAAGCGGCAATCCGGTGATGTAACGGTTTATTCCAATTGCGGTAAATGCAAGGATTAAAACCGTGAACATTCCTATGCGAGGGTTAACAAATAAGCGGTTCAGGAATAACAGAATAGGGGGAAGAACCAGGATTCCCATCGCTGTGGCCAGCCCACCAACAGAAATCAGGTATCCTACAAGAATAACTGCACCAACCAAAAGTGCTATCACTATTGGATTCTCCAGCCATGCCGATCCTCTTCTGTTGGTAAATTCTTTTAACATCCCGGGTTTATATTTCTCACTAAATTACTATTTTTTTGAATATTTCAACCCCGGTATGGTATTCATGATAATATAGATCAAAAAACCCCATCCCGCGGTGAATACAAATTTAAGATGAATTTTTATTTCTTTGTTTAAATAGTACAATCCCACAATAATTCCAATGACCGTGAACAATATGGTAACAATTGCAACGAGTTCAAGCGTTTTTATAAAAGCATAGTCGGTTGCAATGGATGAAACATTCAAAATACCTGCTTCCGTATGAAATAGCAACGTAAAAATAGAAAAGCCAAGTAAAAACTTTGAAATTAAGAATATTGCAACCGAATCACCAAAAATATTGGCAAATGCCATATAAAGTACTTTATAAAAGTTCTTTTTGGGTTTATTGATGGAATCAAGTGCCACACCGGTAAATTTATCAACAGGCAGAAACAATCCGTAAATACAAAAAATTCTGAAAATTGTTGCCGTTTCAGCATATTCATGTCCTCCAAGGATGATCACAAATTCTTCGGCAAAAATAAAACCGATGATTATGATTGGGATCAGGAAATAGGTCATTGCACCCGTATAGGAATAGTATATATTTTTCACCTCCCTGATATTGTTTTCAATGCTGGCTTTAGACATTCTGGGAAAGGCTGTTGCAACAAAACTTCGGATGGGTATTTCCAGTATTTCGGTGAGTTTAAGCGGTACACTGTAAAATGCAACACCTGTTGTCCCGAGGAAGGGGCTTAACCCGATAATGAAGGTATCTGAACTTTTCAGTAGGTTACTGCCGATAAGGGTTCCTGTGGTATATTTTCCGAAATCGAGAATGATTTTGTTTGTTTTTCTGCGGGCTTTCATGATGTATGCAATTCCGTCCCATTTGAGGATCATGGTAAAAGCTGAGGTGAGGAAATTGATGGCAAGGTGTACGAATAAAACTTCCATCAATCCCCATTGAAGAAACAGGAAATTGATCAAAAGAAACAAAACGAATGTTCCAACATTAAATAATCTTACATATAATATCTTATCAAATCGT
>CAZTAW010000154.1:4433-7842 GCA_964611705.1 uncultured Bacteroidales bacterium | reverse complement strand
AGGTCTGTACTAGAAGCAGAGGGAGCACAGAAATGGGTGGCCGGCAAGCAACCCAAAAAAATAATATTTGTCCCGAAAAGGATAATCAATGTGGTTATTTAACAAAACTACTTTTTTCTATGAAAAACAAAACATTATTGATTTTCTGGATTTTTTTGTTCGTTTCTTCTGCTGCTTCAGCGGATGGTTTGAGGAAGAAAAAAAACAATGCCTATCAAAGAGGCGAGTTTTTGAAATACAGGGTTTTTTATGACTCATGGGTAACATCAGGAATTACTGCCGGAATTGGAACTGTTGAAGTAAAAGATGAAAACCGGAGATTTTACGGAAGGGATTCCTATCATATTGAAGTAATCGGGAAATCAGTAGGATTGTTTAACCTGTTTTTCAAGGTTCGGGATAAATTCGAGTCTTTTGTTGATGTAGAAACCCTTGCTCCCTGGTATTTTATTAGAAAAACACGCGAAGGCAGCTACCGTAAGGAAGATAAAGTACAATACAATCAATTTGAAAATACTGCCAAAAGTACAACCATGGAACGTGAAGTTCCTCCTTATGTGCAGGATATTGTCTCCGCTTTTTATTATATGAGAACCATGAATTTTGATACGATACAGGAAAATGAAGAACTTACCGTGCAATTTCATTTGGATGATTCTGTGTATTCTTCAAAAGTTATATTCAGGGGATGGGATACGGTACAAACAAAACTGGGCGAATTTCGCTGCCTGGCTTTTCAGCCGAAACTGGTAAAGGGGGAAATGTTTGATGAGGATTATCCAATGACTTTATGGGTAAGTGATGACCGGAATCATATTCCTGTTTTAATTCAATCCGAAGTAATTATTGGCGCTGTAAAAATTGAGCTCATCCGCTATAAAAACTTATCAAACCCGATGTCTTCCAAACTGGATTGATTAACTGACAATTTAAAATCTTTGTGTATCACTGTGTCTTATATGAGGTTTTCTGTGGAATAGCTTTCTTCAAAGTTTATACGGAACGACTTCAGCTACACTTTAAAAGGGTACGATATTTGTTTTTTAAAGCTTTTATGTTTTAATTGAAAAACCGGTATCAGAAAAATCTCTACACAGCATTAAAAATTTCGTTTTCTTTGTTTAATCAAAAACTAATGTCATGAAATCAAAAGCATTAACAATTCTACTGGCAATTTTTTCGTTCAGTCTATTAAATGGCTCAAAACCGGATTTTCCTGAAAACTTCGATGAAAAATGGGAGAAGGTAGTTAACCTGATCAATAAAGGCCTGCCTCAATCTGCCCTGAAAATTGTTGAAGAAATTTATGAGGATGCCAGGAAAGAACACAATACACCACAATTTATAAAAGCAGTGTTGTATAAAATGCGCCTGCTCGGTGATTTTGAAGAAGAATTTTTGGTTAAGGTTATTGAAGACCTGAACGCCGAAATAAAATCGGCCGAAACGCCCGAAAAACAAATACTGCATTCAATTCTTGCAGAAGTTTATTGGGGCTATTACCAGAAAAACAGGTATAAATTTCTTGAAAGAACAACTACTGCAAATGTTTCGGATGATGATATAAGGACATGGGATCTGAAGAAAATACTCCAAAAAACAATTGAAAATTACCAGGCATCCCTTGAAAATCCTGAAGCCTTGAAAAAACTGAAGCTCAAAGATTTTGACCTGATCCTGAAAACAAAGGAGGATTCAAAAATATACCGTCCAACACTATATGACTTCCTGGCCCACCGTGCTGTTGATTTTTATATAAGTGATGAAAGCGGTCTTACGCAGCCATCCTATAGATTTGAGATCAACAATAAAAAATATTTTGATAATGCTGCTGAGTTCATCAAACTTGATATTTCAACAAAAGATAACTTATCTTTAAAATACCATGCCTTGTTGATCATGCAAAATTTGATTGCTTTTCATCTTGATGATAAAAACCCGCTTGCATTGATTGATGTTGACTTGAAGCGACTGAGTTTTGTTCACAATAATGCAGTTATGATGCCTGAAAAAGACAGCATTTATCTTGCGAAACTGAATCATCTTGCTGAAAAATATTCCGGTTCACCGGGTTCTGCGGATGTTGCCTATAAGATGGCTCAGTTACATCTTTCGCTTGGGCAGCAATACAATCCGCTGGTATCTGATAAATATCAATTTGAAAAGAAAAAAGCCTATGATGTTTGCCGGAAGGCCATTGAGCGTTTCCCGGGATCGAAAGGTGGAAGAAACTGCCAAACCATCGTTAACCAGATCGAAAGGATCATTATTGATCTGAACATGGAATCAGTTGTTGTACCGGATAATCCCATCCTTTCTCTTTTAAGTTTTCAGAATACAAAAGAAGTTTATTTCAAAATTATATCTCTTGATTACCAAAAAGACAAAAAACGCAGGAGAAGTAATGATAACCGTGAACTTATTAAGAAATACAGCAAAAAGAAAAGCATAAAAGAATGGTCGCTCAAATTACCGGGTGAAGGAGACTTTCAGAAACATGCTGTCCAGATTAAGCTTCCTGAACTTAGTACTGGCTTCTATGCTATTCTGGCCGGATCGGATCCATTATTTGATACTGACAATGCTACTGTTGCCTATACGCATTTCACTGCTTCGGATTTATCATACATTAACCGTAGAAATCACAAAGGGGATCAGGAGTTTTATCTTTTCGACAGAACCTCCGGTAATTCTCTGAAAAATGTTGAGGCGACACTTTTTGAGGAGAAGTACGATTATCAGAAACGAACCTATACATACAATAACATTGGCACATTTACTTGTGATGATGAAGGTTATCTCAACATTAAATACATTGATCTGAAACGGAAATCATTTGTGATTCGCTTTGTAAAAGATAATGATACACTTTGGTCGGATGGGGGTTTTAGTACTTATTATTATGACCGTGGAGATTTGGTTAAACCTGTTACTTTCTTTTTTACTGACAGGGCGATTTATCGTCCGGGTCAAACCATTTATTTAAAGGGAATCATCCTTGAGAAAAGCGGAGAAAAACATGAGATTTTACCTGGCAAGAAAACTACCGTTACGTTTTATGATGTCAATCATCAGAAAATATCAAGTCTTGATCTGGTAAGCAATGAATATGGTTCTTTTAGCGGAAGCTTTACCGCACCAACAGGACTTCTGAACGGAAACATGAGGATTGAAAATGAATCAGGCAGTAAATATATTTCTGTAGAAGAGTATAAACGTCCGAAGTTTGAAGTAATGTTTGATCCGGTGAAAGGTTCTTACAAATTGAACGAAAATGTTGAGGTGATTGGAAGAGCAAAAGCTTATGCCGGAAATCCGATTGATGGCGCCAATGTCAAGTACAGAGTGGTGCGTGAAACACGTTTTCCTTACCGGGGTTATTGGTACCGGGTTTTTTTCCCATCATCCC
>CAZTAW010000154.1:0-4423 GCA_964611705.1 uncultured Bacteroidales bacterium | reverse complement strand
CGGGTATTTTACTTTAGTTATTTGGAACATATGTAAACGGCCAAACCATGACCAATGAAAAAGGTGAGTTTACCATTGATTTTCTTGCAATCCCGGACCTGGATGTTCCAAAGAAAAACAATCCCGTTTTTAATTATACAGTATATGCTGATGTAACAGATATTAACGGTGAAACACATTCCAATGAAACTACGGTTGCAGTTGGCTATAATGCCCTCTTGATTGATATTGGTTTTCCTGATAAGGTAAATACCCAAAAAGAAAATGAGTTTAATATCAAATCAACCAACCTGAATGGTGAAGCGGAAGCTGCTGAAATCAAACTTGCTATTTCAAAGCTTGATCAGCCTGACAGGATTTTCAGGGAAAGATTATGGAAACAGCCGGATATATTTATTATGGATAAAGCAGAATTCACCGTGCTATTCCCGCATGATATTTACAAAAATGAAAACAATCCTGCCAACTGGGGAAAAGAAAAAGAATATTATTCAGGGGAGATCAGCACCGCTGAAAACATAAAACTTGACCTGAATGAAATACAGGACTGGCCAAAGGGAATGTATCTTGTGGAAGCCGAAACCGTTGATGAATACGGTAAAAAGGTGGAAACAACGAAGTATTTTCAGTTGTTTTCTCCTGAAGAAAAAAATATTCCGGTTAACGATATCAACTGGCTCACAATGTTGAAAGACAATGGCGAGCCCGGTGAAAATGCTTCATTCCTATTTGGCTCGGCTGAAAAGATCAAAGTTTTATACGAAATTGTTTTGCAGGGCAAGATCATAAGCCGGGAATGGATTGACATTAGAAACAAACAACGAAAATTTGATATTCCGATACTCGAAAAATACAGGGGTAATTTTGGTGTGAACCTGATCTTTGTTAAAAACAACAGGGCTTATCAAAATACCCAACAGATCACAGTTTCATTTACAAATAAAATGCTCGATATTGAATTTGCAACATTCCGCGATAAACTAAAACCGGGGCAGAAAGAAGAATGGCAGATCAAGATCAGCGGCAAAAATGGTGAAAAGGTAACCGCAGAAATGCTGGCAAGTATGTATGATGCTTCTCTGGATGTTTTCAGAAAAAATACCTGGAGCTTTAATTTGTATCCTTCCTCTTACATTAATTCGTTTTGGACAACCTCACGAGCATTTTCAGAAGTAAGCAGCAGGTATTACGAGGATTACAACTACATTTCCCCTGTTTATCAGCAATATGATGAATTGAACTGGTTTGGCTTTAATTTCTATGGTAATTATAGAGTTCTCGGTATGGGCATGGAGGAAGACGGAATGGCGGCACCAGCAATGCGTGAGACCAAGCAGGCAGATACCGGTAATGAAGGTATGCTTTATGAAGAAGAATCAGAGGATATGGCCCAGGAGGAAGTTTCACCCGATACACCTGAATCCGGAAAGAAAGAAACTACTGAAGCTGATAGCCAGCCGGTAAAGATACGAAGCGATTTCAGGGAAACAGCTTTCTTTTATCCTGATTTAAAAACCAATGAAGACGGAGAACTGATCATTAGTTTTACCATGCCCGAGGCGCTTACAAGTTGGAAAATGATGGGGCTGGCTTATACAAAAGATTTGAAAGTTGGGCAGGTACAAAAAGAGCTGGTTACGCAAAAAGACTTAATGGTGGTACCGAATCAGCCCAGATTTTTCAGGGAAGGCGACAGCTTTGTTTTTACTTCTAAGATTGTAAGCCTTGCAGATAAATCCTTATCAGGAGAAGTTGAATTACAATTCTTCGATGCATTAACCATGAAGCCTGTTAACAAGAAATTGCAGCTAAAAAATGGAATTAAGAAATTTAAGGTGGAAAAAGGGCAGAGTAAATCGGTTAACTGGCAAATCGAAATCCCGGAAGGACTTGAAGCAATAACTTACAGAATCGTTGCCAAAGCAGGCAATTTTTCTGACGGTGAAGAAATGGCGATTCCTGTGTTGCCTAACCGTATGTTGGTAACCGAATCATTTCCTTTACCTGTGAGGGGAGAAGAAACCAGGAATTTTAAGTTTAAGAAACTGTTAGAATCCGGTGAGGATAAAACACTAAGCAATTATCAGCTATCACTTGAATTTACTTCAAATCCGGCATGGTATGCGGTTCAGGCTTTGCCATATTTGATGGAATTTCCTTTTGAATGCTCAGAGCAGGTTTTCAGTAGATATTATGCCAACAGCCTCGCAACACATATTGCCAATTCAAGCCCTGAAATTAAAAGAGTGTTCGAGTCATGGAGAGATTTAAGTCCGGATGCCCTGCTTTCAAATCTGGAAAAAAATCAGGATTTGAAATCTGTTTTACTGGAAGAAACGCCCTGGGTGCGGCAGGCAAAAAGCGAAAGCGAACGCAAAAAACGCATTGCATTGCTATTCGACCTGAACAAAATGTCGTATGAACTGGAAAATGCTTTGCTGAAACTGCAGCAGATGCAATCTTCCAACGGCGGCTGGCCCTGGTTCCCTGGTATGCGAGACAGCCGATACATCACACAACATATTGTTACCGGTCTGGGTCATCTGATCCATCTGAATGTGGGTAGTTTGAAAAATGATAAAAAGACCTGGAGAATGATTGAAGACGCTGTGAGATATTTGGACAATCGCATCAGGGAAGATTATGAATATTTAAAAAAGAATTTCCCCAAAACTATGAACGATGATCATCTGAGCCGAATAGCGATTCAATATTTATATGCGAGAAGCTATTTCATGGAAGATATTGAGGTTTCAAAATACAACCTTGAAGCTTTTCAGTATTTCAGGGATCAGGCAGATAAGTATTGGGTAGAAAAGGATATTTATATGCAGGGAATGATTTCTCTCGCATTGAACCGCTTCGGATATAAAACCACACCATCCGACATTATCAAATCATTAAAAGAGAAAGCACTGCATTCCGAAGAAATGGGAATGTACTGGAGAAGCAGTCAGGGATGGTACTGGTATGAAGCACCTATCGAAAGACAGGCCTTGCTGATTGAAGCATTTGATGAGGTTGCCAATGATGAAAAAGCAGTGGAAGAAATGAAAATTTGGTTACTCAAACAAAAGCAAACACAGAATTGGGAAACCACAAAAGCCACGGTTGAAGCTGTTTATGCTTTGATCTTAAGAGGAATGGACCTGCTTGAAAGTGATGAACTGGTTGATATTACCCTGGGATCTTTAAAAATTGATCCGAAAAAAGATGATGAAGTGGATGTTGAGGCCGGAACAGGATATTTCAGGAAAGACTGGACTGGCACTGAGATCAAACCGGAGATGGGCGATATAACAGTTACTAAGAATGATAAAGGTATTGCCTGGGGTGCACTGTACTGGCAATACTTCCAGGACCTGGATAAGATCACAGCGCATGAAACACCGCTCAGCCTTGAAAGAAAATTATATGTAGAACGCAATACGGATAGCGGTCCTGTTATTGAGCCCGTGGATGGTAAAACACTTGAAATAGGTGACAAGATCATTGTAAGGGTTATTGTTCGTACGGATCGGGATATGGAATACATTCATCTGAAAGATATGCGGGCATCTGCACTGGAGCCTCTTCAAACAATCTCAGGATATCAGTACCAGGGTGGTTTGGGTTATTACCAGACAACGCGTGATGCTTCCATGAATTTCTTTATGGATTATTTACCGAAAGGCACCTATGTGCTTGAATATCCTTTGATTGTGTCTCAAAAGGGAAGTTTCTCAAACGGAATATCAAACATACAATGTATGTATGCACCCGAGTTTACAAGCCATTCGGAGGGTGTTCGGATAAATGTTGAGTAATCAAATGTTATCGTGGAATATCTAAAAATAAAAAGAGGCTGTCTCAAAAGTTAAAATGTGGTGACAAAAAAGCCGGAATTACTTAGTGAAACTTTGTGTGTACTTTGTGATCCTTTGTGGTTCAATATATTAAGATTAACCACAAAGCCCACTAAGGATCTACACAAAGTTCCACAAAGACTTTTGAGACAGCCTCTTTTTGTTTTTTCTGAAATTGATCAAACCTCAGGATACTTCCGCTTCGTCAGGTAGTGCATCCCCGGAAATTCATTGTATCCGAGTTTTGTAAAAACCGCTAATGAATCCTGGTTTTCGCTTTCTATCAGGCAGGCAATGATGTCAATTCCTATTTCATGTAATCTTTTTTCTGCTTCCTGAACAAGTTTTTTGGCCAGTCCTTTGTTACGGTATTCGGTTAAAACAGCCAGGCGATTGATCCAGCCTTTGCGACCGTCATGAGTACCTAAAACGCTTGCTACAACTTTATCATTATCTTCGGCTACTAAAAAAATAGCATTGCCCTGCTTCATTTCTTTTTCAATACGCTCTCTTTGGTCGCGGCCGTATGGTCGTGGCTTGCTCCATGATCCTGCCGGTGGACGCAGATACCTTCGGGT
>CAZTAW010000153.1:0-7951 GCA_964611705.1 uncultured Bacteroidales bacterium | reverse complement strand
GATTACTTCGGTTCTTTCTATGGAAACAACTTCACCTGTATCTTCATCCACAAAATCCTCTATCCACGATCGGAGCACACGGGCTGCAAGTTTTCGTCCGATTACCCGTTTCAATCCGGCTTTGCTGACTTTTACTTCTTCAGCCAGGTCGAATATTTCAAGTATTTCTTTATCGCTTTCATAACCAATTGCTCTGAGGAGTGTGGTAACTGGTAATTTTTTCTTACGGTCAATGTATGCATACAGAATATTATTAATATCCGTAGTGAACTCCATCCATGAGCCTTTGAAAGGAATAATCCTTGCCGAATAAAGTTGTTGTCCGTTTGCATGGAAACTAGTGCCGAAAAATACACCGGGCGACCTATGCAATTGGGAGACAACAACTCTTTCTGCTCCGTTAATAATAAATGTACCCCTTGGAGTCATATAAGGGATCATACCCAAATACACATCCTGAATAATTGTTTCAAAATCTTCATGGTCGGGGTCAGTACAATAGAGTTTTAATTTTGCCTTAAGAGGAACGCTGTATGTTAATCCACGCTCAATACATTCCTCGATTGAATATCTTGGAGGATCAATGAAATAGTCCAAGAATTCAAGTACAAAATTGTTTCGCGCATCCGTGATCGGAAAGTTTTCGCTGAATACTTTATACAGACCTTCGTTGATGCGGTTTTCAGGATTTGTTTCCAACTGGAAAAAATCCTGAAATGACTGTAATTGAATTTCCAGAAAGTCAGGATAATCAGCGTATGCCTGGGTTCTTGCGAAACTTATTCTTTGATTTGTTTGTCTTGCCAAGGCTAAAAGGTTTTAAGTTCGTAGTTAAGTTAATTAAAAAAGAAACCGATAAGATAAACTTATCGAGGAATGGCGGAGGAAAACATTCTCTCCGCCTAAGCAACAACAACTACTTACTTAACTTCAACCTCTGCGCCAGCTTCTTCGAGTTGTTTTTTAAGGGCTTCAGCCTCATCTTTAGCAATTCCTTCTTTGATAGCTTTTGGTGCTGAGTCAACCAATTCTTTTGCTTCTTTCAGGCCTAAGCTGGTAAGTTCTTTAACTAATTTTACTACAGCTAATTTTGATTGACCAGGTGCCTTGATGATAACATCAAATTCAGTTTGCTCTTCAGCTTCACCACCTTCTGCACCGCCTGCTGCCGGGCCTGCTACTGCTACAGCCGCTGCTGCCGGTTCAATTCCGTACTCTTCTTTAAGAATTTCAGCCAGTTCGTTAACTTCTTTAACTGTTAAGTTAACCAATTGTTCTGCAAAAGCTTTTAAGTCTGCCATTTTATTTGTTATTTAATTGTTTTTAAATTGATAATTAATTTCTTTATTCACCCTTTTCGGATAATGTTTTAATCACACCGGTAAGGGTTTGTCCTCCTGACTGGAGTGATGAAACAACATTTTTAACCGGAGATTGCAGTAATGCAATTATATCTGCGATCAATTCGTTTTTGGATTTTATCTGTGATAAAGTATCCAGTTGATCATCACCGATAAATATCATTTCTTCTACATACGCACCTTTGAGTACCGGTCTGTTGGAATTTTTTCTAAACTCCTTAATAAGCCTGGCAGGAACATTGCCTGCTTCAGATAACATAACCGATGTAGGGCCTTTTAAGATATCATATAAATCTCCCAGATCTTTCTCTGACTTATCCATTGCTTTTTTGAGCAATGTATTTTTAACCACAGTAAGCTTCACATTCTTGCTAAAGCAGAGCTTCCTTAATTTAAAGGTGTCTTCTGCATTAAGCTCTGAAATGTCAGCAATATAGATATTATTACTTTCTTTCAGCTTTTCTGCAATTGCTTCGATAAGTCGGTTTTTATCTTCTGTTTTCATAATTCTTGTACTTCAGTTTGATTAGAAGAAATTATGCCGTAAACGATTTCGGTTCAATTTTGATCCCGGGACTCATCGTACTTGACAAATAGATGCTTCTTACGTAGGTTCCTTTTGCTGCAACAGGTTTCAGTTTAATTATGGTAAGCATAAGTTCTTTTGCATTTTCGACAAGTTTGTTGGGTTCAAAGTCAACTTTTCCGACTGCGGAATGAATAATTCCGAATTTGTCCACTTTAAAATCAATTTTACCTGCTTTCACATCCTGAACAGCTTTACCAATATCCATTGTAACCGTACCTGTTTTTGGGTTAGGCATTAAGCCTCTTGGGCCCAGAATACGACCCAGGGGACCTACTTTCGGCATTACATTGGGTGTTGTGATTACGACATCCATATCAGTCCAACCGCCTTTAATCTTTTCGACGTAATCATCAAGACCAACATAATCTGCTCCTGCTTCTTTTGCCTCAGCTTCTTTATCCGGAGAACAAAGAACCAATACCTTAACGGTCTTTCCTGTTCCGTGGGGCAATGTAACCGTACCACGGACCATTTGATTGGCTTTTCTTGGATCAACACCAAGGCGAATATCCATATCAACGGAAGCATTAAATTTTGAATTAGTGATTTCTTTTACCAGTTCAATAGCTTCTGTAATGGAATATGCCTTATTCCTGTCAATCTTTTCAAAAGCTTCTTTTCTTTTACGTGTTAATTTAGCCATCTCGAATTCCTAATTAATAACGTACCTGATGGTTCTTACTCTCTAATTATTAATGGGATTAATTTTCGGCAAAAGGTGCTTTTCCTTTAATTCGAATTCCCATGCTTCTTGCAGTTCCGGCAACCATTCTCATGGCCGATTCGATCGTGAAAGCATTCAAATCGGGCATTTTTTCTTCGGCAATGGTTTGCACCTTATCCCAGGTTATCGTAGCAACTTTGGTTCGGTTTGACTCCGGGGAGCCTTTTTGAACCTTGACTGCTTCGAGAAGCTGGACTGCAACGGGAGGTGTTTTAACGACAAAACTAAATGATTTGTCTTTGTAAACTGAAATGATAACAGGAAGTACCTTTCCGGCTTTATCCTGTGTTCTACCGTTAAACTGTTTACAAAACTCCATTATATTAACACCCTTGGCACCTAATGCGGGTCCTATGGGTGGTGACGGATTTGCCGCTCCTCCTTTGATCTGTAATTTAATTAATCCGCTTACTTCTTTAGCCATGTTTAAAAGATTCTTTTCGTTGTTTGTAAATAATCTTTTGCGTCCTACTCTTTTTCAACCTGCATAAAACCAAGTTCCAGTGGGGTTTTTCTACCGAAGATTTTTACCATGACTTTCAGCTTTTTCTTTTCTTCATTGATCTCTTCGATAACGCCGCTGAAACTATTGAATGGTCCGTCAATGACCTTGACAGTCTCCCCGACAATAAATGGCACATTAACTTCTTCTCCCTGTTCTGCCAATTCATCTACCTTACCCAGAATTCTGTTAACTTCAGATGGACGCAGCGGATCTGGTTCGCCCTTGGTTCCTAAAAAGCCCAGCACATTAGGTAAATTTTTTATAATGTGTGGAATTTCTCCAACAAGGGCAACTTCGATCAGCACGTAACCAGGAAAGTAGTTTCTTTCCTTACTGATCTTTTTCCCTTTCCTGATTTGATATACCTTTTCTTTGGGTATAAGAACTTGCGTGATATAGTCGTCCAGGTTGAGACGTTTAATCTCATTTTCAAGGTATTCTTTTACCTTGTTTTCTTTCCCACTTATCGCTCTGACTACATACCATTTTTTTACTCGCTCGCTCATATTATATCAGGACTTTTGACCATTTTTAGATTTACATTTATGCATTTACAAATCGTACTAAAACAAACCATAAAAGTTTTCAAGTATGATTTGAAAAGATTTATCCATCAAATAAACGACTAAAGCGATTATAAGGGAAGCTATGGATACAACAATTGCACTGCTTTGTAAATCATTCCAGGCTGGCCAGGAAACTTTGTGTAACAGCTCGTCGTAACTTTCTCTTACGTATGTTGCTATTTTATATTTTGCCATTCATTTATTTTTTTTGCACGGGTGGTAAGACTCGAACTCACAACCTACGGTTTTGGAGACCGTCGCTCTACCAGTTGAGCTACACCCGTAAAACTTCTTTATATGTAAAAGAACATTTTTTGTTAAAGAATCAAGATACCCTGATGCTTCAGAGCATCTTGATGTATTAAAATTATCAGGATTATTCAATGATTTCAGTTACCTGTCCGGCTCCAACTGTTCGGCCACCTTCACGGATAGCAAAACGTAGACCTAAATCCATGGCAATCTCAGAAATTAACTTAACTTCGATTGTAATGTTGTCGCCCGGCATAACCATTTCAACTCCTTCAGGAAGAATGATTTCACCTGTTACGTCAGTTGTCCTGAAATAGAACTGAGGCCTGTAATTATTATGGAATGGTGTATGACGGCCGCCTTCTTCTTTTTTCAGGATATAAACTTCGGCTTTGAATTGTTTATGGGGTGTGATTGAACCGGGAGCAGCAATTACCATACCGCGGCGAATTACATTTTTGTCAATACCACGCAACAGCAAACCTGCATTATCTCCTGCCTGACCTTCGTCGAGGATCTTGCGGAACATTTCAACACCAGTAACAACTGATTTCATTTTTTCTGCGCCAAGCCCTACGATATCAACCGGATTACCGGTTTTAATGATACCGGTTTCGATTCTACCGGTTGCAACCGTACCACGACCTGTAATTGAGAATACGTCCTCAACCGGCATCAGGAATGGTTTTTCGACATCACGTTTTGGTAAGGGTATCCATTTATCACATGCTTTCATCAGTTCCCATACTTTCTCAATCCATTTCTCTTCCTTGTTCAATGCACCTAATGCTGAACCGCGGATAATGGGCGTGTTGTCGCCATCAAATTCATAGAATTCAAGTAATTCTCTGATTTCCATTTCAACAAGCTCGAGAAGTTCTTCATCGTCAACCATATCAACTTTGTTCATAAAAACTACGATGCTTGGAACGTTCACCTGACGAGCAAGAAGGATATGTTCACGGGTTTGAGGCATGGGGCCGTCGGTGGCAGCAACCACGAGAATTGCACCGTCCATCTGCGCGGCACCTGTTACCATGTTTTTAACGTAGTCAGCGTGACCGGGGCAGTCAACATGAGCATAATGACGTTCATCAGTTTCATACTCAACGTGAGCAGTGTTTATGGTAATACCTCTTTCTTTTTCTTCAGGAGCATTATCAATTTCATCAAAGGATTTATATGTAGCAAATCCTTTATCCTGTAAGTTAATAGTAATTGCGGCAGTTAATGTTGTTTTACCATGGTCAACGTGACCAATTGTCCCAATATTAACGTGAGGTTTCGCGCGTTCAAATTTTTCTTTTGCCATAACAAAAAATGTTTAATTTAATATTCAGATTTAAACTTTTTTCTTTCTTAGAGCCAATGACGAGAATTGAACTCGTGACCCCTTCCTTACCAAGGAAGTGCTCTACCTCTGAGCTACATTGGCTTCTAATTGAGCGGAAGACCGGGCTCGAACCGGCCACCTACAGCTTGGAAGGCTGTCGCTCTACCAGATGAGCTACTTCCGCTTTTGTTTGTTACCCGGCCCGAAAACCAGGAAAAATTTTTATCAGCTTCGCTAACGCTTTGGCTGACATTGACCTGTTTTGCTAACGCAATCCAGGTTGTAGTGGGGAGAGGAGGATTCGAACCTCCGAAGGCTGAGCCAACAGATTTACAGTCTGCCCCGTTTGACCGCTTCGGTATCTCCCCAAATTTTTATCAATAAACAATGAACTCCAATGAGAACCTAATTTAGGTTATTACTGTTTTACACATAAGTCAACAGATTTATCTCGCCTGAGTCGAGACCCCTGTTTGACCTCCCGATATTTATCGGTAGCGGTAACTCCCTGTGTATATATAATAAACAACGAGCATGGTGATGCATTCTTTTGAAAGAGTTGCATGATCTGCTATATTGCTTTTGTTTGTCTCAGTATTGTAAAGAACCCGAGCCTATGGACGGATTCGAACCGCCGACCGGCTGATTACAAATCAGCTGCTCTGACCAACTGAGCTACATAGGCAAAAATTACTGAACGCTCTGCTATAAAATAAAAGCAGACCCTTTATTCAAAAAGGTCTGCAAAAATATAAATTATTGAAGAAATAACAAAGAAAATGTTTTCTTTTTAGAAAATTTCTTGCCTGTTTTTATCAACAATCTTCCCTTTGTATTTTTTGAGTTGTCTGCGTAATGCTTCAACTGCCATATCTGTGGCTTCTTCGAATGATTTACTTTGTTTTTTTGCGAATAAATCTTCGCCTCGTATTAGTAGTTTTATTTCTGCTATTTTGTTTTCGCGTGAGCTATTATTTCCAACTTTTAAAACTACATCGCTTCCGAGAACGTTGTCATAAAAGCTGGATAATTTGTCTACCTTTTCCTTAATGTAAGCCAATAATTTTTTATCAGCTTTAAAATGTACCGAACTAATGTTTATTTGCATAACTTCACCTCCTAATTTTTTCCCTCGGATGGGATTTATGATGAATTGATTTAAGTTGTTCTATAGTGTTATGTGTATATATTTGTGTTGCGTTCAGGTTGGCATGACCTAAAATATCTTTTATAGCATTCAGATCAGCACCGTGGTTTAGCATATGTGTTGCAAATGTATGTCTTAAAACATGAGGGCTTTTCTTTTTTATGGTGGTTACTTTTGCCAGATAACTATTTACAATACGATATATTAAACGAGGATACAATTTTTTGCCCTTTTCGGTAACGAATAAATAGGTGTTCACTTCCGGCCCCCTTATTTCTTCCCTTTTGATTTGAAGGTAATGATTTAATGAATAACTTAACTTATTACCAAACGGGATAAGTCGTTCTTTATTACGTTTCCCCATGACCTTTATCAGGCCTTCATTGAAATTGATATCATTCTCTTTAATGTTTATTAATTCTGATAATCTCATGCCTGTTGCATAAAATAATTCGATGATGGTTTTCGCCCTGATTCCCGAATGATCAGGTTCAAATTTTGTTTGGTCAAGCAATTGATTTATGGGCTTGTTTTCAACGAACTGTGGTAACCGGGAGGAGGTTTTTGGTGAAATAACTTTGTTGAAAGGATTTGCTGTAATGATATCATCTTTAAGAAGAAACCGAAAATATGATTTTAAGCTGGATAATTTCCTGTTGATGGATGGGTTTGAGATTTCTTTTTCAATTAATGAAACAATCCATGACCGTATGATAAGGTGGTTGATTTTTGCAGGGTCTTTAATGTCGTAAACTGTATGACAATACTCCCAAAACTGGTCAATATCGCTTTTATATGCTTCAATTGAATGTTTTGAAAAACGCTTTTCGAAGGTAATATATTCAATGAATTTCTCTACTACCATATATTAAAAAAAAGGAAGAAACCTTTGTTTCAAATATACGAAAATAAAAATGTGAAACAAAATTTCTTCCTCTTAAAATTCCGTAAAATTCTCCTGCTATACTTCTTCGGCGTTCCGGAGTTGCTCTATATATTGAGCTTTAAGAAATTCCTGGCGTTTTTTTACTGAAGGTTTAGTATACTTCTGACGCTCGCGTAATTCCTTAACAACGCCTGTTTTCTCAAATTTCCTTTTGTACTTTTTGAGGGCTTTGTCAATATTTTCGCCTTCTTTTACCGGAATAATGATCATTTTAAAATACCTTCCTCTTTTTGTTAATTTTTAGGGGTGCAAAGGTATAAATAAAAATTTATTATGCAAAAACTATGTTGCTATTTTTCTTTTACAAGGTTGTTAAGGATAAAATCGGTCATTTTTTTGTAAAGATGATAAGTAGTTTTTTTGCCGCTTAGAAAATGATTCTTGTTGGGGTAAATCATCAGGTCAAATTGTTTATTGTTTTTAACCAATGCTTTAATCAGTTCCATGCTGTTTTGGTAATGTACGTTGTCATCAGCGGAGCCATGAATCAGTAGGAAGTCACCTTTTAATTTATCAACATGGTGTATG
>CAZTAW010000152.1:0-7962 GCA_964611705.1 uncultured Bacteroidales bacterium | reverse complement strand
CATTGAATGACCATTGAATGACCATTGAATGACCATTGAATGACCATTGAATGACCATTGAATGACTATTGAATGACCACTGAATTACCATCGAATTACTATAGAATTAAAAATACTCATTAACCGGTCCGTAGGCATGGAAAAAGCCTGTCAGCATTACGGTATTCAGGTCATCTTTATTGGCAGCAACTGCGTCTTCCACAAGCTGCAATCCAATTTCTTTGGATCGTTTTCCATAGCGCATTGCCAGGTCAGCACCAAGTGTTTCCATTGATTTGAGTGCATTGAAGAAATTACCCAGAACTTCATCTTTGTTTTTCATCCTGACTGCTTTTTTCCAGGGAACAACTTCCTTGGGCAACGGACCTAATTTTTCATCGCATTTTTCTTTGAAATCAGCAATTGGGACATAATCCTTTTTCTTGATATCGAAAATGGCAACCGGTCTTCCTTTTTCATACTTCAGAAATCCGTCTTTTTGAGATCCGTCAGATTTCTGACCTCCTTTTACTTCCAATTCAAGCATTTTCTCAAGTAAATGATGTTGCAGATTCTCTTCAGGCAAATAAGGATTCATAACACCCATGATGAAGTTAACTACATCAATTCCCACATAATCAACCAACTGAAAGATACCCATCGGCCTTACAAGATATTCCTGCGTAACTTTGTTAACTATATAAATGGCTTCGGGTAAAGACATTTCTTTTGACAAATCCTCAGCTTGTTTTAATCCGTGAAGTGCATCTCTCATAAAATGACCGTTGCCGATAAAACCTGCAAAATCCCGTGAGGGAACTACGATCTTCCGTAAACGTTTTGCATATTCAATGGCAAACTCTTCAGCTTCATTGGAAGTATGATCCGTAACGATAAGCTCAACCAAACGCTGCACTGCCGGCGGATTGTAGAAATGAAAGCCAAGAACCCGGCTTGTAATACCTGCTTCCGATTCAATTTCATTGATAGGCACGGAAGAGGTGTTTGTAAAGTACCATGGTTTTTGGGGGTTGTTTTCATCAATTTGCTTAAAAAGTTTTACTTTCAAAGCTTTATTTTCGCTAACGGCTTCAAAGATCAGGCTTGAGTCATAAGCTGATTCCAATCTTGTTGTAGGCCTGATGATGCTCATCACATCATTTACGTATTGATTGATAATATCTCTGTTTTCGATCAGGTCATCACGTCCGGCATAAATTTTACGTAGCAATACTGTCTTTTTTTCGGCAATTTTTAGTACCTGTGACCTAATGTATTTCACGAGCCCGTGGAGCCCTTCCTGAGAAATATCCATTGCATTGAGCACGAAAGTCCTGGAATTATTCTCAGGCATCAGGCTTAGATCAGCCATTTCAACAGCCGTGAGTAACAATATTCCACTGCCCATCTTTCCGGCAGCACCCATTACTGTTACATTTTCTAATCTGTCTGCGTAGTTCATAGATTTATTTTTTGTTTATATGATTTTATAGATAATAATACTTGATTTTTCAACTTGATTAAATGAATAAACTGATACTGGATATTGGATACTGGATTCTTGATTTTGTTTCCGATAGTTATCGGGGTTGGATATTATCAGACGATCTTTATCAAGTATCCAGGATCCGGTTAATTACCAGTTTGGTTTCCGTTTTTCCAGAAACGCTCTCATTCCTTCTTCTCCTTCATTTTTAAAAAGCGAACCAAACTCTTCGGATTCAAGCCTGCTGCCGGATTCAAAATCCGAGAGTATTCCCTGCCGTGTAACGTATTTCACTTTTCTAATGGCCTTGGGGCCTTTAGAAGCAATGGTTTTCGCAATTTTCATCACCTCGTCCATTAATTGCCCGGGTTCTACAACTTTTTGTACCAACCCGATTCGCAGAGCTTCATTTGCATCAATCATTTCTGCTGTAGTAAGCAAATAAAGGGCATTTCCAAGACCAACAAGCCTGGCCAACCTTTGGGTTCCGGCGTAACCCGGGATCATTCCGAGGTTAACTTCCGGTTGTCCGAATTTTGCTTTTGTGTTAGCGATCCTGAAATCACAGCCCATGGCAAGCTCAAGACCACCACCAAGTGCAAAACCATTGACAGCAGCAATAACCGGAATTTCAAGTTTTTCAAGACTGCTAAAGGTGTTTTGGCCCAACCTGGAAAATTCGGAACCTTCCTGTTGAGATTTATCCACCATTTCAGCAATATCAGCACCGGCAACAAATGCTTTACCTTCACCTGTGATGATCATTACTTTCACGTCACGGTTACAGGCAATTTGAGCAACGACATCGTCCATTTCGTTAAAAAACCTTGTGTTTAAAGCATTCATAGCTTTTGGACGACTAACTGTAACTAAAGCAATACCTTCCTCGATATTAACTTTTAAAATCTCGTATTCCATGTTTTTATTTTGTTGTTAAAATGTTCAATCCGTCAAAATTAAGAAATTTATTGGGAATGGATGAGCGATAATAATACATGCTTAAAATTTTATCACCCACTTAATCTTAAATAACAGTTTGTTGTATTATGCGGTGAAGAATAATTTGGTTGAGTGATGTGTAGTTTTAGAACAAATCATCCACATCTTTTGCTTCAAAAGTACGGCCTTCTTCCACATCTCTTATGGCTTGCAAGGTTTCTTCATTCGGAATTCTCTCCATTTCAAAAAACCTATTATCCCTGGCATAATCTTCCAAAAATTTTAAAAAGTTTTCCCTGTTAATAATTTTGTAATGAATATCTGAATAATTATCAACAAAATCTTTGGGTGCTTTTTGAACTTTTACCTGTTTAAATTTAAACTCAAATGCATTCAAAGTACCACCATATTCTTCAATATAATCAATCTTCTTTTGATCGTAGGTTCTCCAAAACCACATATTTACGAACTTCCTTTTGTTGTTATTCAGTTTCATCCTTTCCGCCAGGCAAAAATTTTCCCATAAGCCACCAACATCATTTCTTAAATGCATAGGATTAAAGTTTCTAAGGATAAAATTTCTTATTCCCAAATCGTAAAAGTAAATTTTCTGACCTTTGGCAATTTCCTTCATCAAGCACAAGCAGCTTGTAAGGACCAAGAAAACTCTTAAGGCTTGATGAGGAAGAACCCTCAAGCATCATTTTGTTTTCAAGTAGTTCACAATTGATGTATCTGGTTTTGTGTTCCGAATTGGCAATCTCTTTTGAAAGTGTGGTTTTACCAACCCTCCTTGGTCCATAAATAATAACTGCTTTGCCTTTATAGAGTTGCCTGAAAATCAAATCCTGTATTTCACGTTTATACATAATCTATAAAGTTAACTTTATAAATTTATGAAAATTTATAAACTTACCTTTGCAAAGTAAAAAAATTAGTAACATTTACGCGACATCTGAGAATTCTTTTTTCTTTTTATACATTTTTAAACTCCAACTTTAAAAATGTATAAATTGAACTTGGTTATTATTCGATCAGAAATACTCCAAATTATTATTAGTGTAAAATATAATTAATAACTTTGGCAGGTTTATAAAATCGTTTTCTCATGATAAGAATTCTGTTCCTGTTGCTTTTCATACTGGCTCTCAATTCATATAAAATAACGGAAGCGCAAAATAATCCGGAAAATCCTCACGACCAAACCATTCTAAAGTTGATCAGAGAGCAGAAAAAGGATATTATCATATATTGTGATTCTATTTTGGATGCTAATAATTATACCGAAAGAGAGAAAAGAATTATCTGGCTCAGGCTCGGAGACACTTTGTTTATGAGGGATAATTTTACCAAAGCTCTACAGAGTTTACAAAAAGCTGATCAGGTTTTTAAAGATGTGAAGGATTCTCTTTTTCTTAAAAGTAATAACCTGCAGGCTTATTGTCACTTCCATCTTGATCAATATGATTCTTCTATCCTGATTTGCAAAAACATGCTGAAAACATTAAACCAAACCAACTACGATCAAAAGCGTCTTTTCCATAAATTGTTGGGCGATAATTACATAAATATATCCAGATATGATTCTGCGATTCTCTATTATGATTCAGCCTTGTCATTTTGCAAAAAGGATGAACATCATGAAGAAGTCGCCAAAATATTCCTTTCGCTTGGCAAGCTCTACAACCAAAAAAGAGATTCAATAAACACACTGTACTATTACAGAACAGCGCTTCAATCTTTTGTAAAATTCCGTGACCCTAAAAATACAGCAACAGTATACAATAACCTGGGAGTGTTTTTCAGAATTCACGGTGAATTCGATAGCGCACAACATTATTTAAATCAATCTCTTAAAATAAGAAAAAAGATAAATGATTATACAGGCCTGATATCTTCATATGGCAATCTGGGAATTTTGAGTTATTACAAAGGTGAGTATGAAAATGCGATAAATAACTACCTTAAAGCAATCAAATATGCTGATTCAACTGGCGCCATTCGCTATAAGGCATACAACCTCAACAACATAGGTTTGATTTATGCCAATTTGAAATCATACGAACAGGCCATAGATTATTTGCAAAAATCCCTTGAAGTTAAAAAGGATATCGGTGATGTGAAAGGTGTTGCTGCAGGATATAATAACATCGGAAGCATTTATAATATGCTTGAAAAATATGATGAGGCGAAATTATTCTTGAACAAATCAAAAGAAACCTATGATAAAATTGGTTTAAAACACGAAACCAGCAGCATTTTGAGAAATCTGGCAACCATTGAAATGAATCTCGATAATTTCAATAAGGCTGAGGCATATATTATGGAAAGTATATCTATTGATAAAGCCAACTCTAACGAATCAGACCTGTTTCGTAATTATTTACTTCTTTCTAATATCACTGAATCAGCAGGCAAATTTCTTGAATCCATAAGATACAATGATACAGCTTTTTCACTCATGAATAAAGATTTACACTCCGACCTGGAAACCGTATACGAAAACTATTTCCGTTTGTATCAAAGTATTGGCAGCTACAAGAAGGCTTTGGAGTATCATATAAAATACACAAGTATTTCAGACAGCATTTCAACTCAAAAACTTAAAGAAACCATAGCCGAACTTGAAACCAAATACGAAACTGCTGAAAAAGAAAGACAAATTGATAATCTCGAAAAAGAAAAGCTGATACAACAAGAAAAAATAGAAAGAGCCAAATTAACCAGAAACTCTCTGTTTGTTGGGATTGGTTTGTCGGTTATAGTGGCTTTTTTAATATATTTGATTAATAGAAACCGGATTCGAACCACCAGACTTATTGCAGCAAAAAATCTTGAACTGAAAGAGCAAAAGATCAGTGAACTGGAAAAAAACCAACAGATCGAAAACATGCAAAGCATGATCAGGGGACAGGAAGAAGAACGGCAACGCATTGCCCGGGAACTGCACGATGAAATCCAGAACCAGTTGGTGGTGGTGAAAACCAGGCTTGAAAAACTTAAGGGTGGAAATGTCAATAATGAAGACATCGAAGAAGCCGGAAAACAGGTTGACATAGCCAACGAAAAAACCAGGCGTATCTCGCATGGTATGGTTCCCATGGTGCTGCAGCGTTTTGGATTGCCCGGCGCCATTGAACAGTTGCTGTCCGATGCGAAAGCGGCTCAAGCCCAACTGAAGATCAACAAACAGATCATCGGGCTGGATGAGCGCCTCGATCCGGTTGTGGAACTTAATCTTTACAGGATCAGCCAGGAGATCATAAACAACATGCTTAAACATGCGGATGCAAAGGAAACCACGCTCATCCTCTCAAAAACAGATCACCGGATCAACCTCAGTTTTGAAGATGACGGAAAAGGATTCGATGCTTCCGATCCGGCATTTGAGGAAGGCATGGGCATGCAAAACATCCGCTCCCGCCTGGCGATCCTCAACGGAAGCTGGCAAATTGAAAGCAAAGCAAACAAAGGCACACATATAGAAATCAATATACCAATTAACCAAAACCCCCAAAACCATGATCAACGTATTCATAGCAGACGACCACCCGGTGGTCATTGACGGGATTTCAGCCTATTTCCAGAATTCCGATAACATCAATTTTGTTGGTTCGGCAAAAGATGGTATCGAATGTATGGAATTACTAAAAAAAACACCGGTTGATGTGCTTCTGCTGGATTACCGGATGCCCGGAAAAAACGGTTTGGATATTTGCAAAGAAGTAAAAGAAAAGCAAGCCGAAATGAAAGTGCTGGTGATTACTACCTACGACAATCTGCCTCTAATTAAGGATTTTGAAAACCATGGAGCGGATGGCTATGTTCTGAAAGACGCCACGGCAGCCGAGATCATCGAAGCCATCAAAGCGGTTTACCTGGGTGGGAAATACTATTCAGGAAAAATCAGGGACATACTGATCCAATCCCGGGAGAATCAAAATGAATATTTTCTCTTTAAAAAAATTGAAAAAGATGTTTTAAGGCTATTGGCGAAAGGCATGAACAACAAACAAATCGCTGAAGAGCTTTGCATAGCCGAGAATACAGTAAAAAGCCGGCGGCGGGATATGCTGGCACGCTTTAAGCAATACTTCGGGGATGACAATAACATGAACAGTTTGTTGTATTATGCAGTAAAGAATAATTTGATTGAGTAAACAAAACCCGTATCTTTGTCTATACTAAAAACTAGCAAATGGAAAACTTACTTAAGCGAATTACACTAAACCCTGATGTTTGTCACGGGAAGCCAACCATTAGGAATATGCGTTATCCTGTGGAATTGATTCTTGACCTGCTTTCTTCAGGAATGACCTTTCAGGAGATTATTGATGATTACCCGGCTCTTGAGCCGGATGATCTGCGGGCTTGTCTGGCCTTTGCTGCACGTTTGACAAAAGTGAAATCCATACACCGGATTGTTGCATGAAATTTATAATTGATGACAATTACCTTACGGCTTAAAAACCCTGTTTGTTAAAGCAGGATTTGATGTCATGCATACCGATGACCTCCCACAGAAAGAAAGAACTACTGATAACGAAATAAGAAATATCTCGCAAAATGAGAATAGGATTGTAATTACTAAGGATTCTGATTTTATTAATTCATTTTAATGAAAAAATTTGATTTGAATAAAGGATAGATTAAAGAATTTTATGAGCCTAAATGTGCAGATTTATAAATTGATTTATAAGATGCTGATTATTCTGAAAATTAAGATATAATGGATTTCATTATGAATTACTATCAACAATAAGCCCTATAATTAGGGCCTTAATAAAATAATTTTTACTATAAAAGGGGTTTTTTATTTAATAACAAAGTTTTAAAATTGTAGTTGCTTTTTATTAATATATAAGTAGATTTAAATGTAAACCAAAAACACAAAAATTATGAAAAAACTAATGTTCATTTTATTGGGATGTTTAATCATTAACATCAGTTTTTCTCAAACAGAGAAAGAAACAATTGCAATTGATTTGTTTGAATGGGGCCCTAATGTGGACAATGCTATTGGAGATGGTGTCCAAGACGCTGTTATTAACGGATTCATAAAAGAAGGCAGATTTAATGTTATTGATAAAGACAGATTAGGATTTGTACACAGTGAGCAGAATCGTCAAATGAGTGAAAATGCCATTAATGCTGAAAATGCAAAACGCCAGGCTAAAATGAAAGAGCTTGGTGCTGACTATATTATTACTGGAAAGGTGACTGGTTATGCAGCAAATAAAGAAGAGAAAACTGCAAAAATTATAGGTGGGGGGACAAAAACCTATACTGAATATAGTATTAACCTGCAATTTACCCTTAATGCTCTTGCCTCCACAGATGGAAGTGTTGTAGGAACAGAAATAATCAGTGAAACTGGCATCAGTGACCAATCCATTAGTGATGCTGTTCTCAAAGTACTGAAATCTTTTGATTATGAAGTAGAGTTATTTATTCAAAAATATTTTCCTTTGGAAGTTAAAATAGTTGAAATTTCAAATCAAAAGAAAGGAAAAGCTAAAGAAGTGCTGATTGCAGGAGGCGAAATATTAGGTCTGAAA
>CAZTAW010000151.1:0-7996 GCA_964611705.1 uncultured Bacteroidales bacterium | reverse complement strand
AATGCATTGCATTTCTTGTAAGATTCAGTATAGATCAGGGGAATTATTTTTTAACACCAATGAGATCTTTAATCCCATTGCTCATTTTATTAAGGTCTTCGGAGATGTCCCGGGTAAATTCTTTCCAGTTTTTTTCTGTTTCTTCAGTATGTTTCTTTACTTTATCTTCCAACCTGCCAAGATTTGTTTTCATATCATCGTATGAATCCGAAACTGCAACAGGAACTTCGCCCATCTTATTCATAACATTTTCTTTGTAATTGGCAAGTTCTGTTTTCATGTCGTCTATTTGTTGCTGAATTTTTGATTTCATAGCTATTTTCCTTTTTTCTGGTTTAATTAAACTGTACTTGTATTTATTTACATTTATTTAGGAAAAAATCCTGCCATCTTTCATTTAATTGAGAATGTATGCTTAGAATCTGTCCCAAAAATAAACAGTTCAGTAATAACAAAAAGAATAAAAAAAATACACATAGATTTTATGTTGTTGAATTGAATACACAGCCGTGAACATGAATGTCTACATAAAAAAACCCGGGTGCCAAAAAAGCCAGCAAACAGCACCCGGGAGGATTGTATTGAGGTTGCGGGTCAAACTTTAATAATCGCTAAAAAGCTCATTAATGTCCATTTCAAGCTTTTCAAGTCTGTTTAAAAGTTTATTCTTAAAGGATTTCCAGTCTTCCTGTTTCTGTTCATCCCATTCATTTACTTCACTTTTAAGATCTTTGAGTTCTGTTTTTGCGTTATCATATACTGTTTGTGCATACTTGGGGATTTCTTCCGCTTCATCCTCCATATCCTTCTTAAAATCAGACATTTTTTCTTCAAGTTCCGCAATGCGGTTTTCTATTTTGGTTTTAATTTCATTGCGTTTTTCATAGGTTGCTTCCTCAATCTCACCAAAGAGGTCTTTTGTTTCTTCCTTTATATCCTGTCTTTTACTTCCACCCAACCATTTTTCTATTCTACCGATAAAGGCATCTTCCTCGCCTTCGGTAAATTTCAGATCGTCGTCGGTAAGTGTCGGATATCTGCTTTTTAATCATTCTCTTATGCTATTGTATCTTTTTCTGATGTTTAAATCTTCCATAATTGTGATAGTTTTATATGATTCGATTCGGGTTAAGGGTACTCTTAGGAATCCTTACATAAAGTATACTATCAACTACTCTGGCCGAAATCAATTTTGAATTGATGTTATGCGGAAGCTTGAAGTACCTTTCATATACTTTTTCACTTCCCTGTCCAAGCATTTTCTTTTTGTTAATGACAATATGCAACAACTCCCCTTTAACCCTGGCTGAAATATTATCCTGGTTATATTCGGGGATAGCTATGCTAATAATATACTCACTGCTATTTTCATTGATATCTACAGGGCGTTTGCTGTAAGGATTTCTTTTTACAAGTTCTTTTTTACTTATTATTTTCATCATAAAGAAATATCATTTAACAATATATATTCACAATAATGTGCCAAAAATGATCTTTTTATTTCCCTAATCAGAAAGCACGGCAAATAACAGGATGTAACAGGAAACATTTCTCCTCTTTTGCAAGTTCGTATTTGATTCCCTGTAAAAATGTAGAAATAAATTCTCAAAAGGTTTCTGCTAATCCACAGTATTTCTTAACTCACCCGGGTCTATCCCAAATCGGTTTATTTTATTATAAAGGGTTTTTCGGTCAACTTTGAGTAATTTTGCTGCTTTGGATTTATTATAATTTGCTTTTCGCAATGCATCCATGATCACCTGTTGTTCTGCCCGCAAGGATGCTTCCCTGAGATTTTCATCCGATTTGTTTGTTTTATAGGTATTTTCAATACTCCGGATGTTTCTCAATTCATCAGGCAAATGTTTTCTGTCAGCCGCATCCGAGTCACACAGTAAAACTGTGCGTTTTACTACATTTCTCAGTTCCCGCAGGTTACCCATCCAATCATAGGATGTAAGAGTTTTTTCTGCGTCCCTTGTAAAACTGCTTACCGCTTTATCAAGTTCTTCATTGGCCTTTTCCCTGAAATAATCGGCAAAGATCAGAATATCGTCCGGACGTTCACGCAAAGGCGGGACCTTGACTTTGAATTCATTGATCCTATGGTAAAGATCATCTCTGAATTTATTATCCTTAACCATATTGATAAGTGGTTCGTTACTGGCTGCAATAATCCTCACGTCAATTCTGATATCTTTGTTTTCTCCAACACGGTTAACTGTTCTTTCCTGCAGAACACGTAACAATTTCACCTGCACCTCATAGGGCAGGTTTCCAATCTCATCCAGAAAAAGTGTTCCGCCATGTGCGGCTTCGAATGATCCCATCTTATCTTTGATTGCTCCTGTAAAAGCACCCTTTACATGTCCGAACAGCTCACTGTTGGCAAGTTCATAGGGAATTGCACCACAATCAACAGCAACAAAAGGTTTGTCTTTTCTTTTGCTGTTATAATGTATGGCTCTTGAAACGTATTCCTTACCTGTTCCGGTTTCTCCTTCTATTAAAACAGTCATATCGGTTGGTGCCACGACCCTGGCTAAACGCAATATCTCCTTTATCTCCGGGCTTTCCCCTTCAACAAAATCTGTTTCAAAGGTTCGGCGTTTCTTACTTTTGCCATTGCCTTTCATGGACTGTTTTATAAGCGATAATATTTCCTCAGGCCTTATGGGTTTGGTCACATAATCAAATGCACCGGCTTTGATCAGTCTTACAGCAGAATTTACTTCGGCGTAAGCCGTAATAATGATCACAGGTATTGTACTGTTCAATGTTTTGATGCTTTTCAGAACATTGATCCCGTCACCATCCGGAAGGCGATAATCGAGCAATACAAGATCGAAACCGGTTTCTTTTAATTTATTTATTCCCTTACTTCCCGTGTATGCTGTTTCTACACCAAAGCCTTCTTCTTTAAGAAAGTTTTCGAGTAAGGTGCAGATATATGTATCATCGTCTATGACCAGAATTTTCTTCATAACTTATTTGTTGTATTATTTCATTTCCTGTTTTAATTCATTGATTATTTCTGTAGTTCTATCCCGGAGTGTTTCAATTTTCCGGGGTACCGTATCGTATTGCTGTTCGTATAAACATAAATGTTCAATTTGATTTAAAATACTGACAAGATCCATGATGTTCAGATGCTTGTATGCAGGAAGCATTTTATGTGCAAGTTCTCCTATATTTATCCAGTCCTTATTTTTGAGATGTTGTGAGAGAAGCTCTAAATTGCCTTCCGTGTTTGTGATGAATGTGGTTAACATGGTGTTAAAAAAAGCCTTGTTATCTTTGGTCGTATCTTTTAATTCAGTCAGATCATAATCGGTATCGGTTTCAGTAGTTTCTGGCTTTTTTGAATCATTATCATATTCCGAGATTTCAAATGACTCTTGCGTAAATGTATCATCAAACAAAAATCTTATTATGATGTCGAAAAGCTCATTTTCCCGAAAAGGCTTTAATAAATACCCGTCCATTCCTGATTTCATGAAATGCTTCAGGTCTTTCTCGATCACATTTGCCGTAACAGCGACAATATAAACGGGTTGATTTCTATTTGAATAAGTTTTACGAATGCGCTTAGCCACTTCCATCCCGCTCATTCCAGGCATATGAATATCAAGCAAAACTATATCGAAATGTCTTCGGTCAATCATTTCCAGGGCTTCATGACCATTCTCGGCAAGTTCATATTCAACTTTCCATTCATCGAAAATAGTAGCGGCAAGCAACCTGTTGAACTCATCGTCATCAACCAGCAGGAATGATCTTTCCCTGAATACTTCCGGATCAATTATATCACTTTTTTTCCTTATTAATTTTTTATTTTGTGCAGTTTTAAAAGGTATATCTATAATAAACTCAGATCCTACTCCGTATTGGCTTTCTGCTGTAATTCTACCGTTTTGCAGTTCAATCAACTTTTTTGATATGGTTAACCCAAGTCCACTTCCCCCGTAATGTCGTGTAATACCCTGGTCAGCCTGCGTAAATTCTTTGAATATAGATTTTAGTTTGCTTTTTTTGATTCCAATTCCTGTATCTATTACCCTGAATTTCACCAAAATTTCATTATACATTTCTTGTACGATCTCAGCGGTTAGGGTAACAGAACCTTCTTCTGTAAATTTTATGGCATTATTCACAATATTGAGCAGTACCTGTTTTAATCTGACGAGATACCCTATCAATGGCTTGTCAAGACGCTGTGTACAAACAATATTAAGTTCAAGCTTTTTCTTGCTGGCTTTATAGCCCAATATATTTGCTATATCATTCAAAACATCTTTAACCAGGAATGCTTTCTTTTCCAGCTCAATCTCTCCTGCCTCCACCTGTGATAAGGTGATTGTTTCATCAACAATCGAAAACAAATGATTTGACGAATCCCTGATGGCATCCAGAAACATCTTCTGCTTTTTGTCAAGTTTTGTTTTAGCGAGTTGATCCGTAAAACCAATGACGGTATTCAGCGGTGTTCGGATTTCGTGGCTGACATTGGCAAGGAATTCACTTTTAGCTTTGTTTGATCTTTCCGCTTTCGCCTTGGCTATTTTCAGTGCCTCAGCGCTAAGTCTTCTTTCCGTTATATTTTCAAAGATGATCATTCCGGCTGTAATTTCCTTTAATTCATCATCCTGTATGGGTACAACCTGAATATGATAATAATTATTTTGGATCAGCATCTCGTGTGATACGCTTGTTCCCTTTTCCGAAACCTTTAATAATGGATACAAAGCCTCTACTACTTCCTTATCAAAAATCTCTTCTATGAACTTATTTGTAATTCCATTTTTGTGCAGAGCGTCTTTTCTTATCTCAGGGCCTTCTCCCATAATGATCCTGCAATCTTTATCAACAAGAAAGATCATGATATTGGGTATGCTATTCAGCATTTGCACAAGTAGTTCTTTGCTATTTGCTAATTTCCGGTAGGGCATTGTATTCAATGAATTAGTCAGGTTAAATTTGTTTTTGGTCATTTTCCGCTTACTGTTTTCTAAGAGTAGATTTATCTCCACAATTTTCACTCCATATATTTCAATAAAATTAACAAAAAAAAGTCAATTTCCTAATGATTACTAAAATCAAGTGGTATAAACGTTTTCATTTTCAGTTAACCAGACAAATATAAACAAAGGAATGTATACGAGCTGATGCTGTTTGTGGATAATGGCACAGGATTGGTGTTACTTTTAATGTTTAACCTTAAAAAATTAACAAAATGAAAAAAATATTAGTGCCCACGGATTTTACAAAGAACTCGGAGAATGGTTTAAAATTGGCAGTGGATCTGGCAAAAGAAATCAATGGTACAATTGTATTGCTGAATGTTATTTACCCTGTACGCAGTACTACTTATACAGCAATGGGTGATATCAATAACATGCCCAAAGGCCAGGCAGATCATTTCATGGCTGAGCTGGTAAGGACTAACAAGGTTAGATTGCAAAAGGAAATAGAGAAATACAAAAAAGAAAGTGTGGAGATAATTCCACAGATAGATTTTGAAGACAAAATACACGGATTAAATAAATACGTGAAAGATCATGATATTGATATGATCGTAATTGGCACGGAGGGTAGCAAATCGCTATCAGAATATCTTTTCGGCACTCATACCGAAAATGTTATCAAGGCATCCGAATGCCCTGTGATATCGGTAAAAGAAGAGCCTGAAGATAATTTTAATCCCGCCAGCATCGTATTCGCTGTTGATATAAAAAACGAAAACTACCAGGGCATAAACGCGTTGAGAAATTTTGCCGAAAATTTTCAAGCCGAAGTACATTTTCTTCATGTGCAAGATGATGGGATTAACACAAAAGAGGCTGTCAGCAAATTACAAAACCTTGCCGAATCAAACAATTTTAAGAATTACACCATCAATACCATTAATAATTCCAATATTGGGGATACCATTAAAAGTTTTGTAAAAAGAAAAGATGCTGATATGATAGCTGTGGTTTCAGAAGGTAAAAAAGGAATCAAAGAGCTACTCTTTGGCAGTGTTACCAACAATTTGATAAACGACGTTAATGAACCTGTTTTTGTGATGAGCAAGGCCAAATAAATACAATCTATATATAGTATTAAAACAAAAGATATGTCTGAAGAACTAAAAGGTAAAAAAATTGCTATACTGGTTGAAAACGGATTTGAGGAAGAAGAATTAAGCAGACCTCGCAGGGCTTTTGACGAGTGTGGGGCCATTACACATATCATTTCGCCAGTTCAAAAACAAGTAAAAGCATGGGATCATACAAACTGGGGCGGCACCTATGATGTTGATGTGAAACTCGAAGAAGCTGATCCCGATGATTACAACGCATTGGTATTGCCTGGAGGTGTTTTGAATCCCGACAAGCTTAGACGCAATAAACAAGCTATCCGGTTTACCAAAAACTTTTTTGATGAAGGCAAACCCATCGCAGCTATTTGTCATGGAGCGCAAACTTTAATTGAAACCGGTCTTCTGAAGGGCAGAAGAATGACATCATATCACGCAATAAAAACCGACCTGATGAATGCAGGTGCCGATTGGGTTGATGAAGAAGTAGTTATAGATAAAAACCTGATCAGCAGCAGAAAACCTGATGATATCATAGCATTCAACAGAGCCGTAATTGATAGTCTTTCAGGTTTATAATGACTTATTATTAAAATTACTCATTAAGCAATTTTGCAAATTGTAATGCATTTTCAGGGGCATTGGCGTTGTAGTCATTGTTGAAGTATGCATAAATCTGACGGGCATTTAATTGTGTGAGTTTTATCGCCCAGTTTTCGAGTTCATCTTCATTATATAAATATTTATACCAGCTTTGTTTTCCATGAAAACGCATGTATGCCAACTGGCTGGTTTTGATGACATCTTCCGTCAGATTCCCCGGTGCGGATAAAACACAAAAGCTTACATCATGCTTTTTCAAAGTTTCATATACATCCTCACCAAATGACGAATGATTCTGTTCAAGGGGTTTCATTTTATTATGTAATTCTTTCAGGGTTTGCTCATCATATCCTGTGCCTACTTTCCCGGCATGCTTGAGTTTATCTCCTTCATAATAACCAAGGATCAGTGCACCAAAATGCGTCCGTTCTCCATGTGGTTTTGTATAGCCACAAATAACAAGCTCCTGCTGATTTTCGCATTTAAACTTTAGCCACTTTTTCGATCTTTTATGTTCATAAACGGCTTCATAATCTTTGGCTATCAAGCCTTCCCAGCCTTTCCGGCAGGCTTTTTTAAAATATTTCTCGCCATCTTTTTTGCGATGTTCGGTATAACGAAGATTTTTATGATCAAAGCTTAATACCTTTTTAAGGAGGGCTTTCCTGTGTTTTAATTGAATCCCGGAAAGATCAAAGTTATTCAGGTAAATCAGGTCAAAAACATACATAAAAACCTCCACACTCATGTCAGGCTTACGACTATGTATACGTGGCTGAAGCTTAGAAAAGGAGGTAACATTTCCATCAAAAGCAACTATTTCTCCATCTACTATAAAATTGTTTTCCTGGTCTGTCAGGGCTTTTTCGATCTCAGGATACTGGCGGTTTTTCTTTTTCTTATTGCGCGACATCAGCCGCACCTCTTTCCCTTTTTTAAACGCCAGGCAACGTTCACCGTCCAACTTGCGCTCATAAATCCAATCTTCTTTCGAAAAGCGGTCTTTCGTTAAAGTTGCCAGCATGGGAGAAGTCCAGTCGGGTTGGGACTTCTTTTGGAGCTTGTCACGAGCTTCTTTGGGTAATATGTCGAATAATTCAGCCATAAACTTTTAAATTCCAAATCACAAGCATCAAATAACAAATAAATCACAATGACCAAATGCCATAAAATCCAAACTTAAGCCAACTGCACCGCGTTTTGGTCATTCGAATTTGGAATTTGGATTTTATTTGTGATTTGTCATTTGGTGCTTACCCTTATATCCGCAAGTCATCGGATGACTATTTGATTAGCAGTATAAAACGATAATTA
>CAZTAW010000150.1:0-8023 GCA_964611705.1 uncultured Bacteroidales bacterium | reverse complement strand
TTTACCATTGGGTAAGACGCAACATCTATGCACCACATAGCTATTTTGCATTGATCTTTATATGGATAAGTTTTGAATACCTCCATCACAACTGGGATCTGAACTGGCCGTGGTTAAGCGTGGGTAATGGCTTTGCATCTTATCATAAATGGATACAATGGTATGAGTTCACCGGTATGTTTGGCGGTTCTTTTTGGGTATTGCTGATAAATATTCTTGTTTTCAAGCTTATCAAGGTTTTATGGAATGAAACAAAATCAAAAACAAAAATAATCTCTTTAAGTATTGGTATTGTATTTTTTCTTTTTATCCCCCTGGTCATCTCTTTTATTATATATTCCAGTTACAAGGGAAAAGAGCATCCTGTTAACATTATTGTTGTACAGCCCAATCTTGATCCCTATACCGAACAATACACGGTTCCGCCCCTTAAAGTAATTAACAGAAACCTTGACCTGGCCCAACAAAAACTTGACAGTGCAACACAATTCATAGTCTGTCCTGAATCTGCCATACAGGAAGATATTTGGGAAAGGGAGCTCAATTATTCCGGCAGCCTCACAAAGTTAAAAAGATTCGTTGCAGAACATCCGCAAATTTCAGTCGTAATAGGCGCTTCAACATTTAAGCGGTTCAGGGAGGGAGAGAAACCCTCTCCTACTGCACGTAAATTCAAGAATTTTGAAGGATATTATGATGCCTATAATACTGCCTTTTTGATTGACACATCAGATATTGACCAATGGACACACAAATCGAAGCTAACCCCCGGGGTGGAACGAATGCCTTTTCCGAAATATCTGAAATTTCTTGAAAACCTGGCACTTGATCTGGGAGGTACGGTAGGCAGCCTTGGAATTGATAAAGAAAGAAAAGTTTTTAATACCATTTACGACAGCCTGAAAGTAGGCACCATTATTTGCTACGAATCTGCTTTTGGTGAATTCACATCCAAATTTGTAAGAAACGGTGCCAACCTGATATTTATCGTAACCAACGATGGCTGGTGGGGCAATACACCGGGTCACCGCCAACATTTTAGTTTTGCACGAATCAGAGCTATAGAGAACCGGAGAAGCATTGCCAGGTCGGCAAATACAGGAATAAGTGGTTTTATTAACCAGCGCGGAGACGCCTTCCAGAAAACACTCTACTGTGAACCCGCAGTTATCAGTCAGGAAATCAATGCAAACTGGGACATCACCTTCTACACTCAGTTCGGAAATTATATTGCCCGGTTATCGGCATTTATAACTGTTGCTTTGATCCTGATCGCCATTTCATTGAAGTTTGCAGGAAAGAAAATCCGTCTGATCTTTATTAAGTTGTTGATTTAAAAATAATTGCAATTTGCTGTTTTGTCACGAATAAAAGGTACCCCCGAATTACCGGGGCTACCCAACCCAAAAACAATGATTACGTGAAAACTACTCATAGTTGATCGCATCTACCGGATTACTCCGGGCTGCTTTTATTGTAAAGTAACTTATTGTTAAAGCACCAACGATAAAAGCAATGATTCCGGAAAACAAACTCATCAAAACTATAAATATCCAGTTCATATCAACATGGTAGATAAAGCTTCTATCAATCCATTTTGACAATTGCCACCACGCCACGGGCATAGCCACAATAAATGCAATACCTATAAGTGACAGGAATTCATTGCTTAATACATTCATAATATTTCCGACCGAAGCTCCAACAACCTTGCGTATCCCAATTTCCTTTGTTTTTTGTTCGGCGATAAAAGATGACAAACCGAGCAAACCAAGCAGGGCAATAAAAATTGTTAAGAGTGTTGCGATTTGGAAAATAACACCTAACTTCTTTTCCGAATCATACAATTCATCCCAGGTTTCATCCAGAAAACGGTAATCAAAGGCACGTTTCGCTCCAAATTCATGCCATTTTTTTTCAATGAACCCTAAATTTTCCCCAATATTTTCGCCCCTCATTTTTATTGAAAGATGACCTTTAGGAAATTCAACAGGTAGCAACATTTGCGGTTGTACTTTATTGTTTTTTGATTTAAAATGATAATTCTTAATTACTCCAATCACTTTCAGAACGCGGCCTCCCTGTCCTTCAAGGTCTGCTCCCCAGTGGACCTTTTTCCCCAGGGGATTATCTCCCCATCCGTATACTTTCACAGCTTCCTCATTAACAATTATAGCCTTCTCTTTATCCGTGCCCATGTTCTCATCAAAATCTCTTCCCTTAATAATATCCAGTCCGTAAGTATCAACATAATGCATATCAACTGCGGTAATAATGATAGATTCATTGATCATTCCGGTATCTTTTTCAACTCCTACAACCTGTATCCAGGTATTATTCCCCGGCACCCCAATAGAATTGGTAACATTTACAATGTTGGGATTTTGTAACAATTCTTCCCTGAACACATCAGCTTTTTTTCTGAAGGATGTATCCTGTAGCTCGAGGATCAACATATTCTCTTTATCAAAACCAAGATCCTGGTTTTTCATATAGCGCAATTGTTCTGAAACCACAAGTGTTGCAAGTATCATTGCAATGGCAATAAAAAACTGAAAGGCAACTAAAATTTTTCTCAGCAAACCGGAACCTTTAGCTGATCTGGATGTAGTTCCTTTCAGAACGCTCACCGGTGGAAAAGAAGAAAGATAAAAAGAAGGATAGCTGCCTGAAATCAAACCAATTATCAATGCAGCTCCGATAACTACAATCATCAAAAGCGGATCAGTAAAAAAATTAAATTCCAGGCTTTTGCCTGTAAGATTATTAAAATCGGGCATCAACAGATAAACGGCCAATACCGACATAACAAGTGCAATAAGGGTTAATAGCAGAGATTCACCCATAAACTGCCTGATCAATTGCGATTTATATCCGCCTGCTACCTTTCTGATGCCCACTTCCCTGGCACGTTTGGCTGATCGGGCTGTCGCCATGTTCATATAATTTATTGCAGCAATGATCAGAATAAATACAGCAACTGCCGAAAATATATAAATAAAAGACATGTTTCCTTTCGGACGGTCGTACGACAATTGCTTTTCTGAAAAATGTACTTCCTTCAAAGGGGTTGTTAACAAATTATAACTCGCATTGATGGCTTCTCCGACTGATTTCATGTATTTATCATAAAATTGCGGAAACTTTGCATGTATGCTGTCAATGAATGAGTTTTTGTTTAGTAGTATATAGCTATACACTCCAATATTCCAGAATCTTAATGGCTCGAGACTGTTAAAGCTCTTTTCGCCGGCCTGTTCAACAAAAGTTGTGGCCGACATTAAGGCATCAAACTGCAGATGGGAACATTTGGGTATATCTTCAATGATGGCCGTAACCATAAAGTTTCTTCCTTCACCCGATTCAAGTGTTTTACCGATGGGGTCTTCATCACCAAAATATTTTTCAGCAGTTGATTCGGTTAAAACAATGGAACGTGGTTCAACGAGGCATTTATCCGGATCACCATCAATCATTTTGTAAGTAAAAACATCGAACACCGTTGAATCGCAGAAATAGAAATTTTCCTCATAATATTCAAGGTTATTGTATTTGAACTGTGTATTGCCTTGATTAAATAACCTGACAAAGGATTCGATTTCAGGGAACTCAATTTTCAGGGCATGCGCCATTGGCACAGGAACAATAGCAAATCGCTCATTCTTCCCTGCAATTGTAAAATCAGATTCAAGACGGTGAATTCTATCGGCTTTTTCGTGATACTTATCAAATGATAGTTCATCTCTGATAAAAATGAAAAGGAAAATGAAAGCGATCAGCCCAACTGAAAGGCCCAGAATATTCAGCATAGAATAAAATTTATTCTTGATAATATTCCGGTATGCGCTTCTTAAGTAATTAACTAACATACCTGTATTGTTTTGGGGGTTATAAAGAGTAAATTCGCAGATAATAAGCTTGTATCAACATCTGTAAAAGTGCATCATACAAATCAGTTAAAGAATATTTTCGCGGATATTTTCAGTAACGATCTGTCCGTCGAATAATCTTACAATTCGTTTACAGTATTCTGCATCGCGCTGAGAGTGTGTAACCATAACGATGGTAGTACCATTATTGTTAAGGTCTGTAAGCAGGTTCATAACCTCTTCCCCATGTGCTGAATCGAGGTTGCCAGTTGGCTCATCGGCCAGTATCAGATGCGGATTGGCAATAACTGCCCTGGCTACGGCAACCCTTTGCTGCTGTCCGCCCGATAACTGCAATGGAAAATGTTTTTTCCTGTGCAATATCTGCATCTGTCCCAGAGCTTCTTCAACTCTTTCTTTTCTTTGTTTCGAAGACCATCCGAGATAGATCAACGGTAACTCAACATTTTCGAAAACATTCAATTCGTCTATCAGATTAAAACTCTGGAAGACAAATCCAATGTTATGCTTTCTGAGTTTTGCCCGTTGTTTTTCAGAATGCCCGGATACTTCATTCTCTTTAAAATAATACTCTCCTTTTGTTGGATTATCAAGTAACCCCAAAATGTTCAACAAAGTGGATTTACCGCATCCGGAAGGGCCCATAACAGCTACGAATTCCCCTTCCTTAACTTCGAAAGAAAATTCATTCAGCGCTGTGGTTTCAACCTCATCGGTTCTGAAAACTTTGGTTAGTTTTACTGTTTTAATCACGGTTTAAATTTTTTAGTTAATACTGATTTGACGATCTCATATCATATTTGTTACAAAATTATTCATACTTAATAGAATCAACCGGATTCGTAGTAGCACCCTTATAAGCCTGATAAACAATAGTTAATGATGCAATGATGAGTGAAACCAAAATAAAACGGATGAAATCTTGATAAATAGAAGGCCGGATAGCTTCCCGATATAAGTCCGATGATAAATAAACTACCCCGCCGCAGAGCAGCGGAGTATTAAATGGAATATTGAAAAACGCCCCAGGGGGCGAGGAATTAACCCTCGTCCACCTCAGGCGTATTAATAAATCCAGTTATCAAACAGGTTAATTTTCAGATCGGTTATGAGTATATCATTAAATGAAGGCAGCAATAGCTCAACCAATCCGACTGCCAGGACAACAGAAACCAGTGTTAAAATAAAAGATTCGCCCAGGAATCTGCTTACCAGGCTTTTCTTGTCGGCACCCAAATACTTTGCGCATTCCAACTTCGCGCGCCCGTTTCATTGAGCGTGCAATGGCCATATTTATGTAATTAATGCAAGCAATTAAAACGATCAATACAGCAATTATTACAAAAAGAACAACCACTCGTCCATTCCCCTGTTTGTAATTCATGATCTGGAATTTAATATGACCTGAGTGCAAATGAATATCCGATAACGGTTGACGATAAAGCTCAAACATATTATCCTGCTCTTCCTCAGGCACTTCAAGTCTTCTGATTACAAAATCCCTGAATTTTTTCGATATTTCGTCTACATCAACATTCTCATTGAGTCTTACATAAGTTGCAAGTGAGTTTGAACCCCAGCTCCTGAGGTTTGAAAAATACCTTTCAGCCGTGGGATATGAGATCAGTGCTTCATATATATAATGGGAATTTCTCGTACAGTTTTCCATGATGTCTGTTATTTTTAATTCCATCCTGACCGTAAACCGTGATGACCTCACCATATGCTTCTTCTGCAGAGCCAAAAAGTTTTTCGGCCACCTTTTCAGAAAGCACAATTGTCATGGGATCGTCGAGTGCTATTGCTGTATCACCCTTTATCAGTCTGATAACAAATAAATCAAAAATATTTTGGTCGGCAAAAGACACCAGTGGCTGGTTAAATTGAAAATCATCGGTACCTATAGGAACTGTGCTGACAAACATCAACCTTGTTGCTTTTTCAATTTCAAGGGAATCTTCCACCAAAGCTGGCCCCAGTGGTCCCATGGTTACAGCAACATGCTGATCGTCAATCCCTGCCGGATGCTGTATTTCAACACACCGGTAAATCCTTTCCCTGTCAGGAATATTTTTATCGAATGAAATTTCATGCTGAACATACATCATGATCATCAAAAAGACAGCGATACCAATTGTCAAGCCAACTATATTGATTATCGTATAGTTTCGCTGCCTGAACAGATTTCTTATTGCTATTTTTAAATAATTACCAACCATTTTATCTGAAAATAAGTTTGTCTTTATCACCGAATGCATCATAAGAAGAAACAATAACTTTTTCTCCCGGTTGCAGGCCTTCCCTAACTTCGTAGAAGTTGGTATTTTGCCTGCTGATACTAATGTCACGTTTGTAGGCAAAGTCGCCTGAAGGATCAAGTACATAAATCCAGTTACCACCTGTTTCCTGGAAAAAACCTCCCCGTTTCACAATAATGGCATCGGTTTCACTACTGAATATAAGCCTTAATTGTATTGTTTGTCCTCTTTTGATGTGTGCAGGTGCTACATCCTCAAAGAGAAGATCTACCTGAAATGATCCATTTGTAACATCAGTATATATTTTATTTATAAATAGGTGATATGTGGTTCCGGCAAAATCGAATTCTGCAGGCTGGCCTACATAAACTCTCGAAATATATCTTTCATCAATATTGGCTTCGAGTTTGAATCCATCTTGTTTGTCTATCTGCCCCAGATGTTGTCCGGTTGATTTTGTTTCCCCGATTTCAACATCAAATGAGGAAAGAATACCTGTTGCCGGTGCTTTCACATAGGCATTTTCCATGTTTTTTCTCAGCAATCTGAGATTTTCTCTCATTCTGTCAAGCGATGTTTCGATGTTTTCCTGTTGCTCAACAGTAGCAATAGAATCTATTCGCTGTAATTTCAGGGATATCTCAAGCTGTTTCAGTGTAAACTTGTGATCCCGCTGGGCATCTTCAAATTCTTTATCCGAAATTACCTTTTCTTTATAAAGCTCTTTTTTACGCTGAAAATCAGATTTAACCCTGTCAATCTGGTAAAGAAGCTCAATAATTTCCTTCTGCCTCAGATATTTGTTTTGTTCCAGGCTTAACCCGGTGTTCTGAAGATTGTTGATTTCCGCCAGCATCCTGGTTTCCTGTTCCATATAATTAAGCTCCATTGCAGTGTTCAAAAGCTTTAATATGGTATCGCCCTTTTGCAGGTGATCGCCGTCTTCAACATGTACGCTTTCTACAACCCCACCCTGAACGGCATCTATATATACCGTGGTTTTGGGATAAACAACACCATCTGTGGGAATAAACTCCTTGAATTTATCTTCCACCACTGTTGCAATTGTAAGCTGGTTCTTTTCAACATATAATCTGCTTGCTTTGTCTCTTAAAAAAAGCAGATAAATAATAAAACCCACAAAAGCTATAATTGCTATGATTGTAAGGATTTTTTTTATCGTCCACTTTTTTTTCTTTATTATCCTATCCATATTTTTCTGTTTTTTTTATTTTGATTTTAACATATTTTAACTAATTCTGTGCCATTTGTTATATAACCCTGAAATATAGTTGATTGTAAGGATATTTTAACTCAAAAGAAATTATAATTGTTCGTTAGCGTTCAGAATCTTGTACACTTATGAACAATATTCATATTTTTACAAAAGAATACCGAATTCAACTCAAAAAGCATATGGAGAAACTTGATGCCAAAATATTGATTGTAGATGACGATGAAGACGTATTGTTAGCTGCAAAGCTGTTCTTAAAACGACACATTCAGTTTGTACATACTGAGAAAAATCCCGAAAATATTCCGGATTTGATACGTAATGATAATTATGATCTGATACTGCTCGACATGAATTTTTCACCGGATGCAACAAGCGGAAAAGAAGGATTTCACTGGATGAACAAGATACTGGAAATTGACCCGAGTTCAGTTGTGATCTTAATTACCGGCTATGGTGATATTGAGCTTGCTGTACAAGGTATCAAAGAAGGAGCTACAAACTTTTTACTTAAACCCTGGGAGAACAAAAAATTGCTGGCTACTATAAAAACTACATTGCAACTAAAAAAATCAAAAACCGAATTGGAGGACCTTCGCTCCAAGCAAAAGATAATACTTGCCGATCAGGATCAGGCCTAT